>NZ_JCBANN010000004.1:0-190407 GCF_059761975.1 Achromobacter sp. 46006 | reverse complement strand
TCGGCTCCACCAGCACAGTACAAGAGACCAGCTCCGCACCCCCCCGCTGGCGCGCGCAGCTGCTGCTGGGCGCCTGTATGCTGTTGGCCGCCGCCGCGCTGGCAAGCCTGTGGCTCGGCTCGCGCGGCCTGTCGGCGGCCACGGTCTGGCGCGCGCTGCTGCAGCCCGACGACAGCCACGCGGCGCTGGTGGTGGCCTCGCGCGTCCCGCGCACCCTGCTGGCCGTGCTGACCGGCGCGGCCCTGGCGGTCGCCGGCGCGCTGATCCAGGCGCTGACCCGCAATCCGCTTGCCGAGCCGGGCCTGCTCGGCGTCAATGCCGGCGCGGCCGCGTCCATCGTGACCGCCGCCCTGGTCCTGGGCGGCCTGCCGGCGCATCCGTTCTGGGCCGCGCTGCCCGGCGCGCTGGGCGCCGCGGCGGCCGTGTACCTGATCGGGGCCGGCGGCCGCGGACTGCAACCGGTGCGGCTGATCCTGGCCGGCGCCGCCGTCAACGCAGTGCTGTTCGCCTATGTGCAGGCGGTGGCGCTGCTGCGCGAAGACATCTTCGATGCCTACCGCTTCTGGGCCGTGGGATCGCTGGCGGGCCAATCGCTCGACGCGGCATGGCGCGCCGCGCCCTACATCGGTTTTGGCCTGCTGTTGGCCGCGGCCCTGGCGCGGCCGCTCAACCTGCTGGCGCTGGGCCACGCGCTGGCGCAGGCGCTCGGGCTGCGGGCCGGCCTGTGCCGCCTGCTGGGCCTGCTGTGCGTGGCGATACTGGCCGCGGCCGCCACCGCCGCCGCCGGCCCGATCGCCTTCGTGGGCCTGGCCGTGCCGCACATGGCGCGTCGCGTGGCCGGAGCGGACCTGCGCTGGCTGCTGGCCTACTGCGCGGTGTTGGGTCCGCTGCTGATGCTGATCGCGGACATCCTGGGGCGGCTGTTGCGCGCGCCCGCCGAGTTGCTGACGGGCGTGGTCGTGGCGTTCATCGGCGCGCCCTTCCTGTTGGCGGCCCTGCGCAGCCGGCCGCGGAGCCTGGCATGACCCGCGCAACGCCGCGCCTGATCGCGCAACCAACGCGCCTGCTGCGCGCCGGCAACTGGCTCGCCTGGCCCGTCGCGCCGCGCGCGCTGGTTTATGCGGCGCTGCTGCTGGCGCTGGCCGGCGCCGTGCTCGCCACGACGCTGCGGGCCGGCGATCCCGGGCTGTCCTGGAGCGCGCTGTGGCAAGCGCTGCAAGGCGCCGGCGGCGCCGTGGAGCAATGGCTGGTGCATACCGTGCGCCTGCCGCGCGCCCTGTCGGCGTTGGGCGCGGGCGCCGCGCTGGGCCTGTCCGGCGCGCTGTTCCAGAGCCTCACCCGCAACCCCCTCGGCAGTCCCGACGTCATCGGCCTGACCGCCGGCGCGTCCGCGGGCGCGGTGGCCGTGGCCATGGTCTGGCCCGGGCTGATGCCGGTGGCCTGGGGCGCGGCGGCGGGCGCGCTGCTGGCCACGGCCGGCGTCTGGTTCGGCTCCGGCGCCGGCTTCGGCGCACCCCAGCGCATGGTCATCGCCGGCATCGCCGTGGGCGCGATCGCCTTCGCCTTTGTGCAATACGGCCTGTCCAACCTGCGGCGCGAACAGGCCTACCTGGCCGCGGCCTGGCTCAATGGCAGCCTGGCCGGCAAAACCTGGACCGATGTCGCCCTGATCGGGGCAGCCGGCGCCCTGTTGCTGCCGCTCGGGCTGGCGCTGTGCGCCCGCCTGCGGCTGCTGGAGATGGGCGACGATCTGGCCCAGGCCCTCGGCGCCACGCCATCGCGCAGCCGGCTGGCCGCCACGCTGGTGGCGGTGCTGGCGGCCGCGGCGGCGGTCACGGTGGCCGGCCCGGTGGCCTTCGTCGCGCTGGCGGCGCCGCAGATCGCGCGGCGCTGCGTGCCGGCCAGCGGGCCGCAACCCCTGCTGGCGGCCCTGACTGGCGCGGTGCTGCTGGCCGGCGCCGACCTGTTGACCCGCCTGGCCGGCCCCAACGGCCTGCCCGTGGGTGTCCTGACCGCCGGCATCGGCGGTGTCTATCTCGCATTTCTGCTGGTGCTCGAATGGCGCAAGACCTCCACCTGAACGATACGGCCGACGCGCCGTCGGCGCTGCAACTGCGGCAGGTCAGCCTGTCCTACGGCGACACGGCCGTGCTGCGCGACCTGTCGCTGGCGGTGGCGCCAGGCGCGTTCACCGCGGTGGTCGGCCCCAATGGCTGCGGCAAGTCCACGCTGCTGCGTGTGCTGGGCGGCGCGCTGGCGCCCAGCCAGGGCCAGGCGCTGCTGGACGGCGCCGACCTGGCCAGCCTGCGGCGCAAGACGGTGGCGCGGCGCCTGGCCTATCTGCCGCAGAACCCGCTGGCCCCGGAAATGATCACGGTGCGCGACCTGGTAGCGCGCGGCCGTTATCCGCACCAGACCCTGCTGCGGCAGTGGTCGCCCGCCGACGCCCGGGCGGTCGACGCGGCGCTGGCCGATACGGACCTGGCGCACCTGGCCGATCATCCCGTGCACACGCTGTCCGGCGGCCAGCGCCAACGCGCCTGGCTGGCGCTGGTGCTGGCGCAGGACGCCGGCATCATGTTGCTGGACGAGCCCACCACGTTTCTGGACATCCGCCACCAGATCGACCTGCTGGAGCTGTGCGCGCGCCTGCACCGCGCCGGGCGCACGCTGGTGGTGGTGCTGCACGACCTGAACCTGGCGTTCCGCTATGCCGATCGCGTCGTCATGATGCGGGCCGGCGCCATCGCCGCGCAGGGCGAGGTGCGCCAGGTGGTCACGGAGGACGCCATGCGGCAGGTGTTCGATCTGGAATGCCGGGTGCTGCCGGATCCGGAGACCGGCAGCCCCATGGTCGTGCCCCGGCGCGGCGGCCAGTACTGAGACCGGCGCGCTGGCGACGCCAAGACGGCGGCAAGCCGCCCGGCGCCGATACCGCCCTTACAGCATGTGCGCCAGGAACTCGCGGCTGCGCGGATGCTGGGGCGCGCGGAAGAAGTCGGCGGAAGGCGCTTCTTCGACGATGCGGCCCTCGTCCATGAAGATGACGCGGTGCGCCACTTCGCGGGCGAAACCCATTTCGTGGGTCACCACCAGCATGGTCATGTGCTCGTCGGCCAACTGGCGCATGGTGCGCAGCACTTCGCCGGTCAGCTCGGGGTCGAGCGCCGAAGTCGGTTCGTCGAACAGCATGATGTCGGGCTCCATCGCCAGCGCGCGGGCGATGGCCACGCGCTGCTTCTGGCCGCCGGACAGGCGCGTGGGATAGTTGTCGCGCTTGTTCAGCAGGCCGACCTTGCGCAGCAGTTCCTCGGCCTTGGGCACGATGGCGGCGCGCGGCATGCGCTTGACGGTCATGGGCGCTTCGATGACGTTCTGCAGCACCGTCATGTGCGGGAACAGGTTGAACGACTGGAACACCATGCCCATCTTGCGGCAGATGCGGCGCACCTCGCTGTCGCCGGCATAGCGGCTGTGGCCGCCCGGCACCGCGGTGGCCAGGGCCTCGCCCTCGATCTCGATGCTGCCCTCGTCGATGATCTCCAGATGGTTCAGGCAACGCAGGAAGGTGCTCTTGCCCGAGCCCGACGGCCCGATCACCGCCACCACCTCGCCCTTGCCCAGTTCCAGCGAGACCTGGTCCAGCACCCGGTTGGCGCCGAACGACTTGACGATGCCGCGCGCCGAGATCATGGCGCCGCGCCCGCTCGGATTACTGGTCGTATTTGGCATAGCGCTTTTCCATACGCTGGAAGAACCAGGTCAACACCAGCGTCATGATGAGATAGAAGGCGGCCGCCACCAGGAACGGCGTGGTGGTGAAGTCGCGCTGGACGATACCGCGCGCGGTGCGCAGGATGTCGTTGAGCGCCAGCACGTAGATCAGGGAGGTGTCCTTGACCAGGGTGATGGTTTCGTTGCTCATGGGCGGCAGCACCCGCTGCACCATCTGCGGCAGCACGATACGGCGCAGCGTCTGCAGATAGGTCATGCCCAGCACCTTGCTGCCCTCGTACTGGCCGCGATCGACCGCTTGGATGCCGGCGCGGAAGATCTCGGCGAAATACGCCGCGTAGTTCAGCGCAAACGCCACCACCGCCGCCGGAAAATCGGGCAGGCGCACGCCCACCACCGGCACGAACGGCAGCGCGAAGTAGATGAACAGCATCTGCAGCATCAGCGGCGTGCCGCGCATCAGCCAGATATAGCCGTTGACCAACTGGCTGACGAACCCCCATTTGGAGATGCGCAGCAGCGCCAGCACCAGGCCCAGCGGCACGGCTAGCGCCAGCGTGATGAAAAACAGCGTCAAGGTCACTTTCGCGCCTTGCGCCATGGGCCCCAGAAGGGAGAGTACGTAGTCCATGCGGAGGAATGAGCGCCTGGTCGGCGGGGTGATTCAGGGGCGGTACAGCCGGCGCGAGCCGCCCGCCGGACTGAAAAACGCCCGGAAGATTACTTGATGATGTTGGTGCCGAACCACTGGGTGGCGATGCGGCCGGCGGTGCCATCCTGCTTCATCGCATCCAGCGTCTTGTCGAGCTTGGCCAGCAATTCGGTGTCGTCCTTGCGCACGCCCACACCGTAGTCTTCGGTGCCGAAGTTCTCGTCCAGCACGCGGTATTCGCCGGCGCGCTTGCTGATCAGGTAGCGGCCCACCACTTCGTCGACCACGATGGCGTCCAGGCGACCGGCGGCCAGGTCCATCAGCGCGGTGACGTTGTCGCCGAACTTCTTGACTTCCTTGATGCTGCCGGCGACCGGGTCCTTGGCGATGGCGTCGGTGGCGCTGCTGCCGTCCTGGGCGCCGACCACCTTGCCGGCCAGGTCGGCCTTGGTCTTCACCGGCGAAGCGTTGCCGACGATGATGATCTGGTGGTTGGCCATGTACGGCGCGGTAAAGCTGATGTTCTTCTTGCGCTCTTCGGTGATGGTCAGTCCGTTCCAGAGCACGTCGACGCGCTTGCCGTTCAGCTCGGCCTCCTTGGCGCTCCAGTCGATCGGCTTGAATTCGACTTCCAGGCCGAGGCGCTTGCTGGCTTCCTTGGCCATATCGACGTCGAAACCGACGATCTGGTTGCTGGCATCGCGGAAACCCATCGGCGGGAAGTTGTCGTCCAGGCCGACGACGACCTTGCGGGCGGCGGCCGGGGCCTGCGCGCTGGCGGCCGGCGCATTGTCGGACGGGCCGCAGGCGGTCAGCATCGTGGTGGCGGACACGAGAAGAACAGCAGTCAGTTTTTTCATGTTTTATCGAGGGCGCGAGGCGCAGGAATGAAGAAGGCCGGAGGGCTCGACGAAAGCCGCGAGCGCATTATTTTAGCGTCCCTGGAAATATGTGTTTCAGCGCGGCCGTATTCTCAGCCATCCGGCGACAACCCCGTTCACCCGGGCCTGCTGCGCCGCCATGCTAGGCTTGGGGCTCGCCTCCACTTGCCTCTTGCCATGGAATTTCGCAGCAACGGCCGCCCCGGCGCGGCCACGCCCCGGGAGCGCGCCGCATGAGTCCCGCCCTGCGTATCGGCCCGTTGGTGTTTCCCATCGAGCTCGCGCTGCTGACGGCAGCCGTCGTCGTCGGCCTGATCGCCGGCCGGCTGCTGGCCGGCAGCCGTGTCGAGGCCACCAGCCGCGAGCTGTGGCGCTGCCTGCTGCTGGGCTTGCTGGTGGCGCGCCTGGCATTCGTCTGGCGATATCGCGATCACTTCGCGCAGGACCCGATCAGGGTGCTGGACCTGCGCGACGGCGGCTGGGCCGGCGGCGCCGGGCTGGCCGCGGCGCTGGCCTATGGCGCCTATGCCTCGCTGCGCAACCGTGCCCCGCGCCGCGCCATGCTGCTCGCGATGGCGCTGGGCGCCGGCCTCTGGCTGGGTGGCGGCCGCCTGCTGGCGCCACCGCCCCAGATACCGCCCCGGCTGGCCGGCGTGTCGCTGCAACAGTTGGACGGCGCCGCCGCCACCCTGGCCTCCTTCCATGGCAAGCCCATGGTCGTGAACCTGTGGGCCAGTTGGTGCCCGCCGTGCCGCCGCGAGATGCCGGCCTTCGAACAGGCGCAGGCCGCCAACCCCGACATCCATTTCGTCTTTCTCAACCAGGGCGAGGCGGCGGCCACCGTGCGCCAGTACCTGGACGAACACGCGCCGTCCCTGGCCAACGCCCTGCTCGACCCGGCCGGCGAAGCCTCGCGCCAGATGAGCAATCGCGGGCTGCCGGCCACGCTGTTCCTCGATGCCGAAGGCCGGCTGGTGGACCTGCGCGTCGGCGAACTGTCGAGCGCCACGCTGGCGCAACGGCTGGAATCGATCCGGGCCGCCGACGCCCGCCGGTGACGCGAGGCGCCGGCACGATCCCGCCGACTCCGTGGCGTCAGCCCTCGCCCTGGGCGCCGTCCCCTTCGGAAGGCGCTTGCGCCCAGGGCAGCGCCACCCCTTGCACGGTTCGCGCGAACAGGCGCAGGCGTTGCCCCGTTTCATGCCCCGGCGCCTCGGGCAGGCGCACCACCAGCAGCGGCCCGCGCGGCAATGCGTTGACGGTGGCCAAGACGCAGCCGCCATCGTCCGCCTTGCCGGGCACGCGGGTCCACGCCAGCAGCTCGGCGTCCTCCACCGCCACCTCGCGCGCCCGCTCGTGCCCGCAGGCCGGGCACCACAGCCGCGCCGGGTAGACCCGGTGCCCGCAGCGCGCACATTCCATCACCCTGAAACTCATGCGCCCTCCCTGGCCAGCACCGCAGCGTTGGCGCACATGCCGTAACGCAGTTGCACCATGCCGTAGCCGGTCGCCACGCCATGGCGCGCGCCCGCCACCTGGCGCGCGCCAGCCCGGCCCAGCAACTGGCGCGCCACTTCCGCCAGCCCGTGCATGCCGCCGGCCGTGCCGGCCTGCCCCGCCGACAGTTGTCCGCCCGCGGTGTTGACCGCTAGCTCACGCGTGGCGATGCGGCGCGCGATGAAGCCCGCCAGGTCGTCCGCCGGCGCCAGGCCCAGGTCGCACAGTTGCGCCACCGCCATCGCCGGGTAATCGTCGTACACGCCGATCACGTCCATGTCTTGCGGGCCGAGGCCGGCCTCGGCCCACAGCGCGGGCGCGAACCCGGCGATGCCGGTCACCAGCCCGTCGCCCTCCTGCTGGTCGTCGTTGTAGCGCGCGCCGCTGGCCCGCAGCGCGACGTGCACGCCTTGCGGCCGCGCCTGCAGCACCAGTGCGCAGGCGCCGCTGACCACCGGCACGCAATCGAGCCGGCCCAGCGGCGCGGCCACCAGCGGCGCCTCCAGGTATTGCGCCAGCGTCAGCGGCTGGCGGTAGGCGGCGTTGGGATTGGCGCCCGCCCAGGCGCGCTGCGCCACGCATAGCGCGCCATAATCCTCGCGCCGCAGGCCGGTTTGCGCCATCTGCCGCTGCGTCAGCATGGCGAACAACGGGTTCGGCCCGGCGCAGCCCAGCGGGCTCAGGTAATCCTGCGCGCTGCGGTTGTAGCGCCCCACCAGCTCGGCAAAATCGGCGCCGGCGAAATGGTCACCCGCCACCAGCACAATGGTGCGCGCCTGCCCGGCCCGCAGCGCCAGCCAGGCGTGGCGCAGCAGGTTGATGGCGCTGGCGCCGCCCATCTCGTCCTGCATGCACCAGCCCAGCGTCAACCCCAGCCGCCACGCCATGTCGATGGCGCGGTCGGGACGCAGCGTGAACGAGGCCAGCCCCAGGCCGTCGACGTCCGCCGGCCGCAATCCGGCGTCGTCCAGCGCCAGCCGCACCGCCCGCGCAATCAGCATGGCCGTGTCGCAGCCGGGCTCGGGATGGCGCAGCGCGGGCGTCTCGCCCACGCCGACGATGCCCGGACCGCCGCTCATGCCGATTCCTGGCGCGGCGGTTCGCGCGTCAGCAGCAAGGTGACGACGGTGATGGCCGCCATCCCCACCAGGAACCACGCCACCGGCGTGGCCGATTCATACTTGCGCAGCAGCGCCATGGCGATCAGCGGCGACAGGCCGCCGGCGAACACCGAGGCCAGCTCATGGCCCAGCGCCAGGCCGGTGTAGCGCACCTCGGCCGGAAACAGCTCGGCGAAATACGCCGGCTGGGTGCCGATCATGGCCGCGTGGCAGACCGTGTTGCCCAGGAAGAACGCCAGGAAGATCCACACCGGCTCCTTGGTTTGCACCAGCCAGAAGAACGGAAACGCCGCCAGCATCAAGCCGGCCGATCCGATCAGGTAGACGGCGCGCCGGCCGATGCGGTCCGACAGGTGGCCGAACCACACCAGCGTTCCCAGCTCGATGAACATCGACGCCAGCACCCCGCCCAGCATCACGTCATTGGGAATGCCAAGGAACTTGCCGTAGGCCAGCGCAAACGCCAGGAAGATGTACGAGCCGCCGTTCTCCGCCACCCGCAGACCCATGGCCGTGAACACCTGGCGCGGATAGCGGCGGAACACTTCCACCGCCGGCATGCCGCGCCTGGCGGTCTTCTTGGCTTGCACGAACTCGTCGCTTTCGGGGATGTGCTTGCGGATGTACAGGCCGATGCCGAAGATCAGCACGCTCAACAGGAACGGCAGGCGCCAGCCCCAGCTCATGAAGGTCTCCTGCGGCAATTGCTGCGCCAGCATGAAGACCGCGGAAGACAGCACGAAGCCGCCGGCCACGCCCAACTGGCTGAACGACGAAAAATAGCCGCGGCGCTTGCCGCCCACCGCCTCGCTGATGAGCAGTACCCCGCCGCCCCACTCGCCGCCGGCCGCCGCGCCCTGCAGCACGCGCAGCACCACCATTGCCACCGGCGCCCAGATGCCGATCTGCTCATAGGTGGGCAACAGCCCGATCAGGAAGGTGGCCGCGCCCATGATGCCCAGCGTCCATTCCAGCGCCAGCTTGCGGCCGTAGCGGTCGCCGATGTGGCCGAACACCACGCCGCCCAGCGGCCGCGCCAGGAAACCCACGGCAAAGCCGGCGAAGGCGCCCATGGTGCCCAGCAGCGGATCGGTGCCCTTGGGAAAGAACAGCTCGCCGAACACCAGCGCCGCCGCCGTGCCGTAGATGAAAAAGTCGTACCACTCCATCGCGTTGCCGGCGACGGAGGCCATCACTACCCGCCGCGTGCGCTTCCTGCGGGCCTGCTCCTCGGCGCTCTGCGCCGCGCCCTGGTATGCCATCGTCATGTTCTTGCCCCTTGGTTTGTATGGACAGGAGTCAGCGCGCCACGCGGTAGCCGGCAGCGTCGCGATCCCAGGTGTCAACGGTCACGCCCTCGTCGCGCAACCGGAACTTGCGGACCTTGCCGTTCTCGGTGCGCGGCAGGTCATCCAGCACGCGCAGATAGCGCGGCACGGCGAAATACGGCATGCGCGGCTGGCAGAAATCCAGCAGCGCCTCGGGCGTGAGCGCGCAGCCCGGCTTGCAGACCAGCGCCGCCATGACCTCGTCCTCGGCCAGCTCAGAGCGCACCGCGTAGACCGCAGCCACCGCCACCGACGGATGCGCCAGCAGCACTTGCTCGACCTCGTACGACGAGATGTTCTCGCCGCGCCGGCGGATCGCGTCCTTCATGCGGTCCAGGAAGCGGAAGTAGCCGTCGGCGTCGCGCACCACGCGGTCGCCGGTGTGGAACCACAGGTTGCGCCAGGCCTCGACCGTCTTGTCCGCCATGCCAAAGTAGCCGGTGGCGATGGCGAACGGCGGCCGCGCCCGCAGCAGCAGCTCGCCGGCCTGGCCGTCGGGCAGCGGCGCGTCGTGCTCGTCCGCGACGATGGCCTCGAACTCGGGGGCGGCCCGCCCCATGGCGCCAGGGCGCTGCTCGGCCAGGGTGCCGCCCAGCGCGAAGTTGGTTTCGGTGGAGCCGTAGCCTTCCAGCAGCGCGATGCCGCTGCGCTCGGTGAAGACGGCATGGAAGCGTTCCGGCACGCCCGGGGCCAGCGCGATGCGGGTGCGGTGGGTGCCTTCGGCGGCCGACGGCTCGCGCGCCAGCAACATAGGCACCATGGCGCCCAGCAGATAGGTCACGGTGGCGCCGGTGGCCGCCAGCCGCTCGAAATAGCGGCTGACCGAGAACCGTTCATCGCACACAATCGACGCGCCCGTGGCCAACGCCTGGAAGCAGGCGTTGAGCGCGTTGGTGTGGAACAGCGGCAGGCTGGTGTAGAGCACGTCATCCGCGCCGATCTCCAGGTTGCGGGCGGCGATCACGCCCCACCAATGGAACTGCGCGTGCGGGCAGCACACGCCTTTGGACAGGCCCGAGGTGCCGGAGGTATAGAGGATCGCCAGCGTGTCGCCCGGGCCCAGGTCGGCCGCCGGGATAGGGGCGTGCGGCAACGGCGGCACGGGCGTGGCCGGCGCGGGCAGGCCGGCGGCCGGTGCGGCGCCGGCGTCAACCGCGCCCGCTTCTCTTGCCGGGACGGCCTCCAGCAGCCAGATGCGCCGCAGCGCCAGGCCCTGCGCATCCAGGCCGGCCAGCGCCGGGCAGGCAGCCTTGTCCGCCACCAGCAGCACGCAGCCGCTGTTGGCCAGTATGTGTTGCAGTTGCATGCCGCGCGAGGCGGTGTTGATGGGCACCACCACCGCGCCCAGCCAACCACAGCCCAGCACGATAGACAGGAACTCGATGCGATTGCCCGCCATCAGCCCGACGCGGTCGCCGCGCGCCACCCCGGCCGCGGCCAGCAGCGCCGCCCAGCGCGCCGCATGTTCGGGCGCCTCGGCGTAGCTCAGCGCCCCGCCCGGCGCCTGGACCCACGGACGCCGGCCCTGGCGGGCGGCCTGATCGCGCAACAGCGACGGCAATGTCAACGCTTGCATGGCGTGCTTTTCCCCTTGTTGTCGGCGGCCGGCGGTCGCTGCCGCGGCTCGTGAAAATTAGTCTAGGAATCAACTATTTATGTGTCAAATTTATGGGTATTATTCATTGCATAAGGCTGACTGATAACAAGGGCGGGCGTGGACTTCGACTTGAATCTCATGCGGGTTTTCCTAACCGTGATGCACGAACGCAGCGTCACGCGCGCGGCCCAGCGCCTGCAGCTGACGCAGCCGGCGGTCAGTTATGCCCTGGCGCGGCTGCGCGAGAAATTCGACGATCCGCTGTTCGTGCGCACGCCCGCCGGCATGCGGCCCACGCCGGTGGCCTTCGCCCTGGCCGATCCAATCGAACGCGGCATGCACAGCTTTGCCGAGGCCGTCAGCCTGCGGCAGCATTTCGAGCCGGACAGCAGCACGCGGCGCTTTCGTCTGTCGATGTCGGACATCGGCGAAATGGTGTTCCTGCCCAGCCTGATGGAGCGCGTGCACGCCCTGGCGCCGCGCCTGCAGGTCGAGGTGGTGGAGGTGCCGCTGGAACAACTGCCGCAGGCGCTCAAGGACGGCGAAATCGACCTGGCCATCGGCAACCTGGCCGGCCTGGGCCGTCACACGCGCCATGCCGACCTGTTCAGCGAGCGCTACGCCTGCATGGGCCGTCGCGGCCATCCCGTGCTGGCGGCCGGCCTGACCCGCGGCCAGTTCAAGCGCCTGGACCACATCCTGGTGGCCTCGCGCGCCAGCGCCCACCGCCTGCTGGACGACGTGCTCGGGGAGGCCGGGCTGCACCGCCAGCCCTACCTGACACTGCCGCATTTCTCGGCCGCCGCCGAAATCGTGCGGCGCACCGACCTGACGGTCACGCTGCCGCATCGCGCGGCGGTATGGTTCAACCGCGACGGCGCCTTCGAGATCCGGCCGCTGCCGCTGGCGCTGCCGCCCCTGAGCGTCACCGTGCACTGGCACGCGCGCTTCGAAAGCGACCCCGGCACGCGCTGGCTGCGCACGCTGGTGGTGCAGACCCTGGCGGATCCGGCCGGCGACGCCCCGCCTGCCACTATTTGACCGATCAACGCAACAGACTCGCGCAGGCATCGCGGTTTATCTGACCGAATGGCGCAACTAGACTGCCGTCATTCCCTCTCTTTCCAGGAAACCGCCATGTCTCCCCTGCCCACCCTGCGCCGCCTGTTGCCCGCCCTGGCGCTGGCCCTGTCCACTCCCGGCCTGGCCGCCGCCACCGAACTGACCCTCACGCCCTACAACCCCGGCAACGACGCCATCTTCCAGGTTTCGTCCGTGCTCGTCAGCGGCCAACGCGAGGCAATCCTGATCGATGCCCAGTTCGGCAAGTCGCAGGCCGGACAGTTGGTGGCGCTGGTGCGCGCCAGCGGCAAGACGCTGACCACCATCTACATCAGCCACGGCGACCCGGATTTCTACTTCGGGCTCGACACCGTCCTGGCGGCGTTTCCGCGGGCCAAGGTCGTGGCCACCGCCCCCACCGTGCGCCATATCCGCGACACCGTGGACGCCAAGCTGGCGTTCTGGGGGCCGAAGCTGGGCGCCGACGCGCCGCGCAAGGCGGTCATTCCGCAAGTGTTGGAAGGCGACACCCTGACGCTGGAAGGCGAAACGCTGCGGATCACCGGGCTGGACGGCCCGCAGCCCGACCGCAGCTTCGTCTGGATCCCGTCGCGCAAGGCGGTGGTGGGCGGCGTCGTGGTGTTCGGCAACCTGCACGTGTGGACCGCCGACACGCAGACGCCGCAATCGCGCGCCGATTGGCTGGCAACGCTGGCCCGCATCGAGGGCCTCAGGCCCACCACCGTGGTGCCGGGCCATTACGCTCCCGGCGCGCCGTTGACGCTGGATTCGGTGCATTACACCCAGGGCTACCTGCGCGCCTTCGAGGCCGAAGCGGCCCAGGCCAAGGACGGCGCCGCGCTGATCCAGGCGATGCGCGCGCGCTACCCGCAAGCCGGCGCCGCCGCTTCGCTGGAGATCAGCGCCAAGGTGGCCAAGGGCGAAATGAAGTGGTGAAGCACTGAAAGGGGAAACGGCGCCGGCCGTGCCGGCCGGCCAAGGGGCGCGTCCGATGGCGCGCCCCAATTGCGTTCAGGCCTCGGCCGCCGCCAGCGCCTCCAGTATCAGGTCCAGGTTCTGCACCGCCGCGCCCGACGCGCCCTTGCCCAGGTTGTCGAACACGGCGCTCAGCAGCACCTGGCCCTGCGCTTCATTGCCATGCACCGCCAGCCGCAGGTCGTTGGTGCCATTGAGCGCCTGCGGATCCAGATGGGTCTGCGCGGCGGCCTCCTGCGGCGCCGCCACCTGCACGTGGCGGCTGCCGTCATAGTGCCGGGCCAGGCATTGGTGCAATTGCGCGGCCGTGACGCCGGCCGGCAGCAGGCGCAGTTGCAAGGGCACGGTCAGCACGATGCCCTGCCGGAACGCGCCGTACGACGGCACGAACACCGGCCGTTGCGACAGACCGGCGTGGCGCTCGATTTCGGGCGTGTGCTTGTGCGCCAGGCCCAATCCGTAGATCTGAAAGGCCAGCCCGCCCGTGGCGCCCGGCGCCTCGTAGGCGTCGACGCTGGCGCGCCCGCCGCCCGAATAGCCGGACACGGCGTGGATCGCCAACGGATAGTCGGCCGGCACCAGGCCGGCCCGCACCAGCGGCCGCAGCAAGGCGATGGCGCCGGTGGGATAGCAGCCCGGGTTGCTGACCCGCTTGGCTTCGGCGATGCGCCGCGCCTGCGCCGACTCCATTTCGGGGAAGCCATAGACCCAGCCGGGCGTGGTGCGATGCGCCGAGCTGGCGTCGATCACCCGCACCTCGGGGTTGGCGATGGACGCCACCGCCTGGCGCGCCGGTTCGTCGGGCAGGCACAGGATGGCGATGTCGGCGGCATTGATGGCCTCGGCGCGGCGCCGCGCATCCTTGCGGTCGGCCTCGGGCAAGGTCAGCAGGCGCAGGTCGGCGCGGCCGCGCAGCCGTTCGTGGATCTGCAGGCCGGTGGTGCCCTGGTCGCCATCGATGAATACAAGAGGATGCGTCATGTGCGTGCCTTTGCGGAAGAACCGGCGCGCTGCCGGAGGATTGCGGGGATGGATGCCATCATTGCGCAATGCCAGGCATAGGAAAAGTCGAATATCATGACGGTTGAATTCAGATTTCCTGAACGATACCGCCATGCGTGAAATCAACCTTGACCGCCTGCGCACCCTGGTCGCCATCGCCGACCTGGGCTCGTTCGCCGAGGCCGCCCGCGCGCTGCACCTGGCGCCGCCCACCGTCAGCCTGCACGTGGCCGACCTGGAAGCCCGCATCGGCGCGCCGCTGCTCACGCGCACCCGCGGCCAGGTGCGGCCCACGCCCATCGGCGACACCCTGCTGGAACGCGCCCGCCGCCTGCTGGCCGACGCCGACCAGGCGCTCGACGACGTGCAGCGGCAGGTGCAGGGCCTGGGCGGCCGGGTGCGGCTGGGCGCGTCCACCGGCGCCATCGCCCATCTGCTGCCGCGCGCGCTGGAAACCCTGGGGCGCGAACATCCCGGCATCGACGTGCAGGTGGCGGTGCTGACCTCGCAGGAAACGCTGCAGCAATTGCGCGACGGCACGCTCGACGTGGGCCTGGTGGCGCTGCCGCAACCGCCCGTGCCCGGCCTGGTGCTGCGCCCGTGGCGGCGCGATCCCATCATGGCCTTCCTGCCCGCCGCCTGGGACGCGCCGGCGCGCGTCACGCCCGCGTGGCTCGGCGAACGGCCGCTGATCCTGAACGACGCCAGCACCCGGCTGTCGCGCCAGACCGGCGAATGGTTCGCCGGCGCCGGCCTGAACCCGCGCCCGCGCATCCAGCTGAACTACAACGACGCCATCAAGAGCCTGGTGGCGGCCGGTTACGGCGCGACCCTGCTGCCGCACGAAGCCACCGCGCCGCAACCCGATCCGCGCATCGTCATGCGGCCCTTGCGTCCGGCACTGTGGCGGCCGCTGGGCATCGCGCATCGCGATGGCCAGGTCGAGCGCGCCACGCAGCACGTGCTCGATGCGTTGTGGCTGTTGCGCGCGGCCGGCGGGCACCACTGATCCAGCCAGTCGGGGGCGGCGTCGCGCACCGGCCTTCGCGATTCGCGCAGTGGCCGCTGGCGAGCCAGGCGCATCAGGCTCCGGAAGATGGCGCCCGCCGCAGGAATGCCGCGCGCTCGCTTTCCTCGCGCAGGCGCCGGGCGCGGCTGCGGAACAGGTCCTTGCGGCCGACGATGCCCAGCACCCGGCCGGTGCCGCGCTCCAGGATCGGCACGCGGCCGGCGCCGGACAGCGCCATGCGGTCGGCAATTTGGCTGGCCAGTTCCTCGGGATAACCGTAGACCAGTTCGCGCCCTTGCAGCGCCTGCGCCAGGGTCTGCTCTTGCCGCGCCGGCTCCAGCGCCCAGGCCAGGCTGTCGGCGCGGGTCACCTCGCCCACCGCCACGCCCTCGGCATCGATGACGGGATAGCTCGTGTGCACCGGCTGCGCGGTCGTGAAATGCGCGATCGCCTGCGCCACCGTCAAGGCGTCCGGCAGGGTCTGCACCGGCGTGGTCATGACCTGGCTGGCGCGCAGCAGGTCGAATGGATCGACCCGGTATTCGCGGCTGATGTGGTGGCCGCGGCGCGCGATTTTCTCGGTCAGGATGGAACGGCGCAGCAGCAATACCGTGACGCCGTAGGCGAACACGCAGGCGGCCAGCACCGGCAGCAACGCGCCCAGGTTGCCGGTCAGCTCGACCGCGAACAGCGTGGCCGTCAGCGGCGCGCGCATGGTGCCGCCCATCATCGCTGCCATGCCCACCAGCGCCCAGAAGCCCGGCGGCGCCTGCGGCAGCCACGGCGTGGCCAACGCGCCCAGGGCGCCGCCGAAGATCAGCAAGGGCGCCAGCACCCCGCCCGAGGTGCCCGAACCCAGCGCGATCGACCAGATCGCCACTTTCACCACCAGCAGCAGCAACACCGCCTGCAGCGCCAGGTCGCCGGCCAGCAGGTGGCGGATGTTGTCATAGCCGACGCCCAGCGCGGCCGGGTCGATCAGGCCGCCGATGCCGATGGCCAGGCCGCCCAGGGCCGGCCACCACATCCAGTGCAGCGGCAGTTTCTCGAACAGGTCCTCGGCCGCGTACACCAGCGACGTCAGCACGCCCGAGCCCAGCCCCGCCAACACCCCCACGGCGGCGCACGCCAGCAAGTGCCACGGCGTGAACGACATGGCGCCGGCGTGGCTGAAGACCGGCCCGGCATCCAGCACGAAGGCGCGCGCGGCGGCGGCCACCAGCGCGGCGGTGGCCACGGGCAGGAAGCTGCGCGGCTTCCATTCGAACAGCAGCAGCTCCACCGCCAGCAGCACCGCGGCCAGCGGCGTGGCGAAGATCGCCGTCATGCCCGCGGCCGCGCCCGCCACCAGCAGCGTCTTGCGCTCGCCATCATTCAAGTGGATGGTCTGCGCCAGCAGCGAGCCGATGGCGCCGCCGGTCATGATGATGGGCCCCTCGGCGCCGAACGGGCCGCCGGTGCCGATGGAAATGGCCGACGACACCGGCTTGAGCACCGCGACCTTGGGCGCGATGCGGCTCTTGCCTATCAGGATGGCTTCCATCGCCTCGGGAATGCCGTGGCCGCGGATCTTCTCGGATCCATAGCGGGCCATCAGGCCGATGATGAGGCAGCCGACGACGGGAATCAGCACCGACGCCGGCCCGAGCCGGCCGGTGGTGATGGGCAGGTCGGCGAACGAAAACAGGCCGTGGTAGGCCAGGTTGGTGCACAGCGCGATCAGGCGCAGCAGGGCCCAGGCCGCGGCCACGCTGGCCAGGCCGGTCGGCACGGCCAGCGCCATCAGCAGCACGACACGTTTGTCGGTGGTGAAGTCGCCCAGCCGCAAGGCACGGGCGGAAGAAGAAACGGGAGGCATGATTCGAGGGGAAAGGGAAGAAAACGGCAAGCCGGGCGGGAGGGAGATTTGCGAAAGGTCAAATACATCGTATCACGACATATATTAGAATCGGCCCGTGAAACGTTCCAAGCCCCCCGCCCTGCCCTCCGCCTCGGACTACGAACTGCTGGCCGATTTCCGCTACGCGCTGCGCAAGTTCGCCGCCTTCAGCGAAAACGCCGCCGCCGGCCTTGAACTGATGCCGCAGCAGCACCAGGCGCTGCTGGCCATCAAGGGCAGCCGCCCCGGCGCGCCTGGCCGACGCGGCCTGTACGTGGGCGAGATCGCCGAACGCCTGCTGGTGCGACCGCACACCGCCGCCGAACTGGTCAACCGGCTGGAGCGGCTCGACCTGGTCAGCCGCGAACCCGATGCCGCCGATGGCCGCCGCGTCGAAGTGGTGCTGACCGACAAGGCCGAGCGCATCCTGGCCAGCCTGTCGGCTTCCCACCTGGAAGAATTGCGCGCCATGCGCCCGCTGCTGACACGGCTGCTGGCGCGCATCGGCGACGATCCCGCCGACCGCTGATTCCCGCGTTTCTTATCACTTGCAGGCATAAGCTCATGCCGCCGCCCGGCGCGCCGCGTGATAAATTGTCGTCCCCCGATATATCTGGAACGGCGAGGAGAAGGTTTTGGGTGTGGCAATCAAGCGCTGGCTGGGTGCGTTCGCGCCAGCGCCGGTCGGCGTCAATACACGCGAGAAGCTCTATGGCGCGGTAGGCGCGCTGGTCGGGCTGTTCTGCACCGAATGGGTCGGACACCATGCGCTGGGCAGCGCCAATCCGTGGTTCATCGCACCCATGGGCGCTTCCGCCGTGCTGCTGTTCGCCGCGCCCGCCAGCCCGCTGGCCCAGCCCTGGTCGATCATGGCGGGCAATTTCGTCTCGGCCCTGATCGGCGTGTTCTGCGCCCAATCGATCGCCGACCCCGGCGTGGCCGCGGCTACCGCCGCCGCGTTGGCGATCGCCACCATGTTCTGGCTGCGCTGCCTGCACCCGCCCAGCGGCGCCGTGGCCCTGACCGCGGTGCTGGGCGGACCGCAGGTGGCGGCGCTGGGCTATGGTTTCGCGTTGTGGCCGGTGGCCTTGAATTCCGCCATCCTGCTCAGCATCGCCGTGGTCTTCAACGGCCTGCTCAAGCGCAACTACCCGCGCCGCCACGCCGAACCGGCCACCAATCACCAGACCCGCGATCCGGCGCCCAGCGCGCGGCTCGGTTTCTCGCGCGCCGATCTCGACCAGGCCCTGGCGCAGCGCGGCGAGCTGCTCGACATCAGCAAGGAAGACCTCGAGGAAATCGTGCTGGCGGCCGAGTTGCGCGCCAGCCGCCGCCGCTTTGGCGACGTGCGCTGCGCCGACATCATGTCGCGTGACGTGGTCTCGGTGCAGCAGCAGGATCCGCTGGACTACGCCGTGCGCCTGTTCGACAAGCACCGGCTGCAATGGCTGCCGGTGCTTGATTCCGCCGGCCACTACGCCGGCATGCTGGCCCAGGGCGACGTGCTGGCGCGCAAGAGCCGGCCGGCCCAGGTGGCCGCGGCCGGCGGCGCGCCCGCCGACCTGCTGGTGGCCGACTGCATGCGCTCGGAAGTGCCGTTCGCCCACCCCGACCTGCCCGCGATCGAACTGGCCCGCCCCATGTCCGACAGCCTGCACTGCGTGCCGGTGCTGGGCGAGGACCGCGTGCTGGTCGGCCTGGTGACCCAATCCGACCTGGTGGCCGCGCTGCACCAGATGGCGCTGTCGGCCGCTTCCCAGACCGCGCCCGACACCGACGACAGCGACCGCCTGGCCGCTTGAAGCGGCGGCGCCCGCCTCCGTAGCCCTACGGATTCCGGGGTGTGCGGCCCGCAGGGCATAATTCCAGCGTGAAGCCCCCCTTGCGCCACCGCGTCCTCCTCTACTGGCTGGTCATGTTCTGCCTCGGCGCCCTCTGGATCGGCCGCCAGCACTACGTCGACCAGTACGACCGTTTTTTCCAGGACACCAGCGTGGCCCAGCGCATGCTGAGCCAGAAGACCGTGCAGCACGAGGCGGTGCTGGCGACGCTGGCCGCGCTGTCGCACCCGCCCGCGCCCGAACGGCTGTTTCCCAGCCTGCGCCCGGCCATGCCGCAACTGCGGGCGCTCGGCTATCTGGCGGACGGCGCCTGGGCCGGCAGCAGCGCCGAGCCGCCCGGCCTGCCCTCCGCCCTCGACCAGGCCCGCGCCCTGGGCCGCCCCGTCACACTGCCGCTGGACGACGCCCGCTATTGGCTGGTGTCGCCCTCCGGCTGGAGCCTGCAGGTGGACGCGCGCGACCTGCTCGCCGCGGCCGATTTTCCCGCCGGCCTATCCAACCTGACGCTTGCCATCGGCCCGCAGCCGCTGGCGCTGCTGCAACGCCAGCCCGAACCGGTTACGCCCGGATGGCCCCTGGCCCTGTCCAAACCGCTGGGCGCGGCCAGCCAGCCTTTCATGCTGCACAGCACGCGCACGCTCACGCCGGCCACCTGGCCCTGGCTGCCCTGGCTGCTGTGGGCCCTGACCAGCGGGCTGCTGGTGGCTGGCGTGGCGGCCACCCGGCGCTCACGCGCCGAGGCCAGGCGCCAGCAGGAACAGGCGCGCCTGGCCGCGATGGCGCGCCTTGGCGCGCTGGGTGAAATGGCGGCCGGCATCGCCCACGAACTGAACCAGCCGCTGACCGCGATCCTGGCGCAGACGCGCGCCGCGCAACGTCTGCTGGACGACGACGAGGAACGCCCCACGGTGCGGCGCGCGTTGCTGGCCAGCGCCGAGCAGGCCAAGCGCGCCGCCGAGATCATCAGCCGCATGCGCGCCCTGGTGCAGCCCAGCGTGCCAGGCCGGCGCGAAGCGCTGGACGCGGATGCGCTGGTGGCCTCGCTGCGCTTCCTGCGCGAACCCGAGCTGGCGCGCCAGGGCATCGAGCTGAGCTGGCGCAACGCCAGCCCGCAGGCCCGGCCGCTGGCCGACCGGGTGGCCCTGGAACAGATCCTGCACAACCTGGTCCAGAACGCCGCCGACGCGCTGGCGGGCGCATCCGGCCCGCGTCAGATCGCGCTCGAAGGCCGCGCCGAGGGCGCCAACTACGTCTTCAGCGTCAGCGACAGCGGCCCCGGCATCGCCGCCGACGCGTTGCCCCGCCTGTTCACGCCGTTCTATACCACCCGCGCCCAGGGCATGGGGCTGGGCCTGGCGCTTTGCGAAACGTTGGCTGGCGCCATGGACGGCCGCCTCGCGGCGCGCAACCTGCAACCCTCGGGCGCCTGCTTCACCCTGATGCTGCCCCTGGCTGGAGGCGCTGCATGAATACGTCCGATCAATCCCCGCTGGTCTACCTGGTCGATGACGACGACGCCGTGCGCGACGCGCTGGCGCTGCTGTTGCGCGCCGTCGGCCTGCGCAGCGAAAGCCACGCCGACCCGCTGCAGTTCCTGGCGCAGTTGAGTCCACAGGCCATCGGCTGCGTGGTGCTGGACATCCGCATGCCCGGCATCAGCGGGCTCGACGTGCTGGCGCGGCTGGCCGATACGGCCGACCTGCCGGTAGTGATGCTGACCGGCCACGCCAACGTCGACCTGTGCCGCCGCGCCTTCAAGGGCGGCGCCATGGAATTCCTGCAAAAGCCGGTGGATGACGACGTGTTCCTGGACGCGGTGCAGGCCGCCGTGCGCGGCCACATCGCCCGCCGCGAGCGGCTGGCCGTGACGCAGGCCGCCGCCGAGCGCCTGGCGCGGCTGTCCACGCGCGAACACGAAGTGCTCGAGCGCATCGTGCAGGGCATGAGCAACAAGGAAATCGCGCGCGAGTTCGACCTGTCGCCCCGCACCGTCGAAACCTATCGCGCCAATGTCTTCGCCAAGCTCGAAGCCGACTCGCTGGCGCAACTGATCCGCCAGTACGCCACGCTGCTGGACTGAAGCCCGCCCCGCCGCCTCCGTAGCGCTACGGAGGCGCGTGGGTAATCGGGCGAATACCGCGCCGCCGGCGTTTTGGCCACACTGACTGCTCCTGATCCCCACTTGAAGAAAGGACGCAGACCATGACCCGTCACCCGCTCGCCGCCCTGGTTGCCACGCTCGCCGTCAGTGGCGCCGCCCACGCCGCCGTGCTCACCGAAAGCAATATCTCCAGCGCCGACGCCCAGAAGCTGGCCGGCGCCACCGTCGCCGCCTGCCAGGCCAAGGGCTACAACGTCAGCGCTTCGGTGGTCGACCGCGCCGGCCTGCTCAAGGCCTTCGCGCGCGCCGACAACGCCGGCCCGCACACCATCGAGGCCAGCCGCGCCAAGGCCTACACCGCGGCCTCCGCCAAGGCGCCGACCCTGGCCATCATGGAGAACGCGCAGAAGAACCCCGGCGCCGCCAACCTGACCGACATCCCCGGCTACCTGCTGCTGGGCGGCGGCGTGCCGATCAAGTCCGGCGACCACGTCATCGGCGCCATCGGCGTGGCTGGCGCGCCCGGCGGCAACCTGGACGCGCAGTGCGCGGACGCGGTGCTGCAAGAGAACGCGGCATTGTTCAAGTAAAGCTGGCGAGCCTGTCCCCGAATGCCGCCGGATTGCCGGCGGCAGCCGGCATCGCGCGCGCATCCGGTGCCCAAGGCCAGCGGCCGGCCGGCGCCAGCGCCCGCCGGCTACTCCGTCGGCGGCGGGAAATTGCGCTTGAGCACCCGCGCCACGTTCGGCTCCTGCGCCGCCTGGCGCGCTACCGATGTCAGCGCCGGGCAATTGGCCTCGAACCAGGCCTGTCCCGGACGCCAGTGCGTCATCACCGCCACGTACAGGTCCAGGGCCGAAAAGCGGCGGCCCAGCATGTGCGGCGCACCGGCCTGGCGTTCCAGTTCGAGCCACAGTTCGGCGCGACGGCCATGCACCCGTTCGCGCAGCAATTCCGCCGGTGCCCCCGCCGTGGTCCACTGCGGCGGATCGTCGCCGTAGGTGAAGGTGGGATAGATAGCCGCCACCAGCCGCAGCAGCAGGTTCAGGAAGCGTGGCCGCTCCGGCCGCGTCGCCGCGGGGGCCAGGCCCGCCTGGGGCGCGACGTCGTGCAGGTGCAGCACCATCGCCGCGCTTTCCGTCATCACTTCGCCATCGGGCGTGATCAGCGTCGGCACCTGGCCCAGCGGGTTCAGGTGCAGCAGCCGGTCGCGTTGCGGGCCCGGCTTGAGATAGGGCACATCGGTCAGCACGTGCGGCACGTCGGCCAGCGCCAGCGCCATTTCGACGACGGCCGAGCCACAGCCGGGCGAGCCGATCAATTCGTAGGTCTTCATGGTGTTCATCCTCCCGATTGCAGCGGCGCCAGCCGCAGCAGTTCGCCTGGCGATGCATCCGTCAGCACGTAGACATGGCCGTCCGGCCCCTGCCGCACGTCGCGGATGCGGGCCTTGCGCTCGCCCAGCAGCCGCTCCTCGGCCACCACCTTGTCGCCATCGAGCGCCAGGCGGATCAGCTCGCGATCGGCCAGCGCGCCGATGAACAGCGACCCGCGCCAGGCCGGGAAGCGGTCGGCGTCGTAGAACGCCATGCCGCTGATGGCCGGCGACCTGGCCCACCAATACAGCGGCGGCGCCATGCCGGGCAGCGTCTCGCCCTTGGCCTCGGGTATCGGTTGGCCGGAATAGTTGATGCCATAGGTCGCCAGCGGCCAGCCGTAGTTCCCGCCGGGCCGCACCAGGTTGATCTCGTCGCCGCCGCGCGGGCCATGCTCGCTTTCCCACAAGGCGCCGGTCCAGGGGTTTAGCGCCATGCCCTGCGGGTTGCGATGCCCGTACGACCAGATCTCGGGGCGCGCGCCGGCCTTGCCGGCGAAGGGATTGTCGGCCGGCACCGAGCCGTCGGCCTTCAGGCGCACCACCTTGCCCTGCAGCTTGTCCAGGTCCTGCGCGGTGGGGCGCTGGTTGTTCTCGCCCAGGGCGATGAACAGGTAGCCCTTACCGTCGAACGCCAGGCGCGAACCGAAGTGCAGCCCCTGCGACAGCTTGGGCGCCTGGCGGAACAGCACCTGGAAATCGTCCAGCGCGCCGGCGTCGGCGGACAAGCGGCCGCGGCCGACCACGGTGCCGCTGCGTGAACCGTCCGATTCGGCATACGACAGATAGACATACCGGTCCTGGGGGAAGCTGGGCGACAGCGCCACATCCAGCAATCCGCCCTGCCCCTGCGCCGCCACCTGGGGCACGCCCGCCAGCGGCGCCGACAAGCCGCCGGGCATGCGCAGCAGGCGCAGCCTGCCGGGCCGCTCGGTGATCAGCACGCCGCCGCCGTCGGGCAGGAAGGCCATCGACCAGGGATGGTCCAGTCCGCCCACCACGGCCGTCACCTGCACGCGCGCGGCGGGTGGCTGGTCGGGACTTTGCTGCGACGAGGCCCAGGCCGGCGCGCACAGCAGCGCGGCGGCGCAGGCGGTCAGGGACGAGGCGCGACGGATCGCGGACGGACGTGAAGGCATCGACATCTCCGGCGGCTGGGAGAGGCGCGACGACGTTCGGCGGCGCCGCGCGGGTGGCGTACCATAGGAACCAGCGACGGGTTGCCTCCCGTCCTTTCCTCTCAGGAGACTCCCTTACATGAAACTGTACTACATGCCCGGCGCGTGCTCGCTCGCTTCCCACATCGTGCTGGAATGGATCGGCAAGCCGTACACGACCCACAAGCTCAGCCGCGACGAACTCAAGGGCGCCGAGTTCCTCAAGGTCAACCCGCTCGGCGCCGTGCCGGCGCTGGACGATGACGGTTTCATCCTGACCCAGAACGTCGCGATTCTCGAATACCTGGCCGAGCAGGCCCCCCAGGCCAAGCTGCTGGGCGACGGCTCGGCCCGCTCGCGCGCCGACGTGCGCCGCTGGCTCGGTTTCATCAATTCCGACATCCACAAGACCTTCTCGATGATCTTTGGCGCCGGCCGCTTCCTCACCGACGAAGCGCCGCAGCAGGAACTGGCCGCCTCCGCGTCCAAGCTGCTGACGCGCCTGTTCGCGCTGCTGGACGCCCAACTGATCGACCAGCCCTACCTGGGCGGCGATGCGCCGTCGATCGCCGACGCCTACCTGTACGTGGTGCTGCGCTGGGCGAACGCCAAGCAGGTCGACCTGTCGGGCCAGGACCATCTGGCCGCGTTCTTCAAGCGCATGCAGGACAACGCCGGGGTCAAGGCCGCGCTCAAGGCCGAAGGCCTGGAGTAACGCGGCCGGGGCCGGATTGACGGGCCGGCCAATCGGATCGCCTCGCCGCCCCGCGCGCCGGGGCGATTCCATTTTCAGCCGCAGGCCGGCGTCGGCGCGGCCACCTCCAGGGTCTTCTTGACCGCCGCCAGGAAGCGCCGCGCCAGCAGGGGCGGCGCGCTCAGATTTGAATGGGTGGCCCAGATCTCGACGCTGGCCCCAGGCGCGATCGGCCGCAATACCACGCCTGCCGTCTGTTCCGGCGACACGCACCAGGCATCCACCAGCGCCGGCCCCAGACCTTGCTGCACGAACGAACAGGCGGTCACGGGCGAATGCACTTCCACCGCGGCCGGACAGGCCGGCGCACCGCCGAAAAAAGACTGCAGGGCCTGTCCCAGCGGCGTATCGCGCGGATACCCGATCCAGGCCGCCGAGGCGAAATCCTCCGGATGCACGACCCCGTGCGCGGCCAGGGGATGGTCCCGCGGCAGCAGGCAGACGACCGGCACCGTTGCCAGCCGGACCGAGGTCAGATTGGGATGATCGGGCGGCCGCATCGAGATGCCGATATCGGCCTGGCCCGACAGGAAATACGCCGCCAGCTCATCGAACGTGACGCTGCGGTAATCCACCCGCGCCGCGGCGTTGCGGTCACGAAACCGCCCCAGCGCCATCGGCACCAGCCGCTGGCCATAGCTGGCGCTGGCCACCACCCTGAGCATGCCGGCGCCGGATTGCCCCAGGCTGGCGGCCAGGTCATTGACGCGCTGGATGCCGCCATAGACCTGCTCGACTTCGGCATACAGGCGCCGCGCCTCCGCGGTGGGCGACAGCCGGCTGCGCACGCGCTCGAACAGGCGGTAACCGAGCCGGTCTTCGGTCAGCGCCAGCACCCGGCTCACCGCCGGCTGCGACACGTGCAGCATGCGGCCAGCGCCGCTGATCGAACCGGCCATCATGATGGCGCGAAACACCTCGATCTGGCGCAGGTTCAGCGGCCGGCCGGCGCTCGGCGCCAGTTCGCCGGCATCGTCGTGCGCATCCATTTTTTCCCCTTGATCAATAACGGCGGATTATAGGTTTTCGACATTTTTCGATGACGCGGTGCCGCAAACCCGGTGCTAATCTGCCCGCCTCCACACAACAAAACAAGGGGAATCCAGCATGCAACGCACCTTCCTGCGCCACGTCGCCGCCCTGGCCCTGGCCGCCACCTCGCTGACCAGCGGCGCGCAGGCCGCCGGGACCTATCCCGACAAGCCCATCACCTTCATCGTGCCTTCGGCCGCCGGCGGATCGCCCGACGTGTTGTCGCGCCTGATCACCACGCAACTGGCCAAGGACACCGGCGCCACCCTGGTGGTCGAAAACCGCCCCGGCGCGGCCGGCAACATCGGCATCGCCCTGGTCAAGCGCGCCGCGCCCGACGGCTACACCATCGGCTATGGCAACATCAACACCCTGGCCGTCAACCGCTCGCTGTTCAAGCGTCTGCCCTACGACGTCGACCAGGACCTGACGCCCGTGGCGCACCTGTTCGACCTGTACAACGCCCTGATCGTGCCGGCCGGCTCGCCCATCAAAAGCGTGCAGGACCTGATCGAACGCGCCCGCAAGGAACCTGGCCGCCTGTCCTACGGCGCGTCCGGCGTCGGCACCACCGGCCACATGGGCGGCGAACTGTTCAAGAGCATGGCCAAGGTCGACGTCATGTTCATCCCGTACAACGGCGGCCCCGCCGCCATCCAGGACCTGCTGGGCGGGCGCCTGGACTACCTGTTCGTCAACACCTCCGAGGCCGCCCCGCTGGTCAAGAGCGGCAAGGTGCGCGCCATTGGCGTCAGCAGCCTCAAGCGCCTGGCGCTGATGCCCGACGTGCCGACGCTGGACGAAGCCGGTCTGAAGGGCTACGAAACCGTGGCCTGGGGCGGCGTGGTCGCGCCCAAGGGCACCCCGCCCGAGGTCGTGGCCAAGCTCAACGCCGACATCCAGAAGGCGCTGCAGGCGCCTGCGGTGCGCACCGGCCTGGAAACGCTGGGCGCCGAACCCGCCAGCGGCAATCCCGGCGAATTCAAGCAGTTGATCGATCGAGAAACCGCCAAATGGAAGCGGATCATCGAAACCGCCGGCATCGAGAAACTGGACTGAGCGCAGCCATGACGGACCGCAGCACCCGGCTGGACCCCGCCCCGCGCGCCGACTTCATCGTGGCGGGGGCCACGCTCATCGACGGCAGCGGCGGGCCGTCGCGCCAGGGAGACCTGGCGGTGCGCGCCGGACGCATCGTGGCCCTGGGCGAGTTCGCCCACGCCCCCGGCGTGCCGGTGATCGATGCCCGCGGGCTGGCGCTGGCGCCCGGCTTCATCGACTCGCACACCCACGACGACGGCTACCTGCTGGCGCATCCCGAGATGCTGCCCAAGGTGTCGCAAGGCATCACCACGGTGGTCACTGGCAACTGCGGCATCAGTCTGGCGCCGCTGTCGCGCCAGGAGATTCCGCAACCGCTGGACCTGCTGGGTCCGCCCGATCTGTTCCGCTTCGAGACCTTCCGCGCCTGGCTCCAGGCCCTGTCCGACACGCCGGCCGCGGTCAATGTCATCCCGCTGGTCGGCCACACCACGCTGCGCGTGGCCGTCATGGACGACACCGGCCGCGCCGCCACCGACGCCGAACGGCAGGCCATGCGCGTCCTGCTCGACGAAGCGCTGGCGGCCGGCGCCTTCGGCGTCTCCACCGGCACCTTCTACCCGCCCGCCAGCGCCGCGCCCACCGACGAGATCATCGACGTCTGCCAGCCGCTGCGCGGCCGCGCCGGCGCGATCTACGCCACCCACCTGCGCGACGAGGCCGAACACATCGTGCCGGCCATGGAAGAGGCGCTGCTGATCGGCCGCGAACTGGACTGCCGCGTGGTGTTCTCGCACCACAAGCTGGCCGGCGAACGCAACCACGGCCGCAGCCGCGAGACGCTCGACCTGATCAGCCGCGCCGCCGCCACGCAGCGCGTCTGCCTCGACTGCCATCCGTATCCCGCCACCTCGACCATGCTGCGGCTGGACCGCGCCCGCCTGGCCAGCCGCACCCTGATCACCTGGTCCAAGGGCTATCCCGAGGCCACCGGCCGGGATTTCGCCGAGGTCATGGCCGAACTGGGCCTGGACGACGAAACCGCCGTCGCCCGGCTGGCGCCCGCGGGCGCCATCTACTTCCTGATGGACCCGGCCGACGTCAAGCGCATCTTCAGCTATCCGCTGACCATGGTCGGCTCGGACGGCCTGCCGTTCGACCCGCACCCGCACCCGCGCCAATGGGGCACCTTCACCAACGTGCTGCGCACCATGGTGCGCGAGCAACGGCTGCTGTCGCTGGAAACCGCCATCCACAAGATGACCGGCCTGGCAGCGGCCCAATACGGCCTGACCGAGCGCGGCCTGCTGCGACAGGGGTATCATGCTGACCTGGTGCTGTTCGACCCCGCCAACGTCACAGACACGGCCACTTTTTCAGCTCCCATTCAGGTCAGCCTGGGCATCCACGCCGTGTGGGTCAATGGCCGGCAGGTGTGGGATGGGGAACGGACCGGCGCCGAACGCCCGGGCCAGGTACTGGCACCCGGTGATGCAATACCTTGGAGTCAACAAAGTGAATAGCTATTCCCAGGGCTGTTACCTGGGTGTTTTGGGCGGCATGGGCCCCATGGCCGGCGCCGCTTTCGCGCTCCGCCTGGCGGCGCTCACGCCCGCCGACGCGGACCAGCAGCACATTCCCACCCTGCTTCGCAACGATCCGCGCATCCCCGATCGTTCCAGCGCCTACATGGCCGGCGGCGAGAATCCCCTGCCCTACATGGTCGAAGGCGTGCGCTTCCTGGAACGCGCCGGCGCCCAGCTCATCGCCATCCCTTGCAACACGGCGCACCTCTGGTACGACGACATCGCCGCCGCCACCCGTCTGCCGGTGCTGCACATCATTCAGGCCGTCATCGACGACCTGCGCCGCCTCGGCCTGCAGCAAGGCCGCATCGGCCTGATGGGCACCGCCGCCACGCTCAAGCTCGGCCTCTACCAGCGCCACCTCGAAGCCCAGGGCTACGAATGCGTCGTCCCCGACGATGATGAAGTCGAACGCTACTGCATGGCCTCGATCCGCGCCGTCAAGGGCAACCAGCTCGAAGCCGCCTTCGCCCCCGCCGCCGACGGCATCGCCCGCCTCAAGGCCCGCGGCGCCGACGCCGTCGTCCTGGGCTGCACCGAACTGCCCCTGGCCGTGCCCCACGCCTTGCGCCCCAGCCTCGGCATCACCCTGACCGACTCCATCGACGCCCTGGCCCGCGCCGCCATCGCCCACTACCTGGCCGACCAGCCCGAGCAACGCATCGCCGCGTAGGCAAAGGCCTGCGAATTGCGCAACCGCGCGACAAACGGGAGAATCGATCCGTGGGCCACCCTGTCGGTGGCCCAGGACTACCCAGGAGTGAAGGACGTGCGCAACCCCGTTCTCGCGGCAATGCCGGCCGGCATCAAGACAGGCCGGCGCCGGCAAAGCGCTCAAGGCAGACATGCGATCCTGCATGCGGCAATCTGCGCCGTCCTCGCCAGCGCTCCGTTCCTGCCGTTCAAAGCCGCCCACGCCGCCGGCTTCGACTGCAAGGCCGCGAAATCCCATGTCGAACATCTGATCTGCGCCGACCCATCGCTGTCCAGGCTGGACGATCAGGTGAAGGATCTCTACGACAAGATCCAGTCCGAAACCGCTGGCCGCGACGGTGAAACCGGTGAATGGCGCGATCCCGTGGCAAAAGAACAGACGCAATGGCGCACAAACGTGCGCGACCGCTGCCCCGACGCCACCTGCCTGAAATCCGCCTACGAGGCCCGCATCGCCGCCATGAAAAAGAACTGGGCAGAAGCGCTAGGCCCTGCAGGCAAGTAGTACGCGACGCGCTCCGGGGTGGTCTAGTTTTGCCATTTGAAGGCTCGATGCCCCTGTTCGCAATGCCAGGGATTAGAGGTTTCCAATCTTGCGAAATCGCCACCGCCCGGGTTTCATGCCTGGCGCAGTTCGTTCCCCTCTCTCCCTCTCCAGCGGGTCACCCCCTCCCCCAGCGCACAGCGTCATCCTCCCGACGCAAACCCACCGCGTATGCAAAGATCGGCCGCCCGCGCGGCCGATCTTTGCGGGCCCCGCAAAACCCGCCCCTTACCCCACGCTCCAGCAGCGCGACAAGCCTCGCAATCCGCAGCCCGAGGCGGGTGGTGCCCTGGCGAGGCGCGCCGTCGATGCGCCCGAGGGAATCTGAAGGAGCAGCCGCAGGCTGTGACGAAGATGACGACGGGGCAGTCCGGAGCGAACGCTCCGGACCGCAATCGTTGGCGCGCCTCGCCAGGGCACCACCCGCCTCGGGCGACCTACGAAGACACGCCACTCCCAACGAAAAAAAAGGGCGCCCCTTTCAGCAGCGCCCAAATTTCCCTTCGCGGGGAATAAACCGTAATTCGAATCACCCGCCCAGATACGCCTTCCGCACCTGATCATTGACCAGCAGATTCGCCCCCGTATCCTGGAGCACCACCCGCCCGTTCTCCAGCACATACCCGCGATCCGCCACCTGCAGCGCCTTGTTGGCATTCTGCTCGACCAGGAACACCGTCACGCCCTGCTCGCGGATCTCGCGGATGATGTCGAAGATCTGCGCGATCACCAGCGGCGCCAGGCCCAGCGTCGGCTCATCCAGCAGCAACAGACGCGGCCGCGTCATCAGCGCCCGCCCGATCGCCAGCATCTGCTGCTCGCCGCCCGACATCAAGCCGGCGCGTTGGCTGGCCCGTTCCTTCAGGCGCGGAAACAGGCCATAGACATGCTCGATGCCTTCCTGGATTTCCTCGCGCCTGGAGAAAAAACCGCCCATCTTCAGGTTCTCGGCCACCGTCAGATCCTTGAACACGCGCCGCCCCTCCGGCGAAATGGCGATGCCACTGCGCATGATGTGGTGCGTATCCTTGTGGGTGATGTCCTCGCCCTCGAAGATGATCTTGCCTTCCTTGGCGCGCGGATTGCCGCAGACCGTCATCAGCAGGGTGGTCTTGCCGGCGCCGTTGGCGCCGATCAGGGTCACGATCTCGCCCTGGTTGACGTCCACCGACACGCCGTTCAGCGCCTGGATGGCGCCATAGTAGGTGTGGATGTTTTCCAGCTTCAGCATTTATTCCTCCCCCAGGTACGCCTTGATGACGCGCTCGTCGTTGCGCACCTGCTCGGGGGTGCCGGTAGTGATGGGCTTGCCGTGTTCCATGACCAGGATACGGTCGGAAATGCCCATGATCAGGCTCATGTCGTGCTCGATCAGCAGCACCGCCACGCCGAACTCGCGGCGCAGTTGGTCAATCAGCGATTGCAGATCGCGCTTTTCCTGCGGGTTAAGGCCCGCCGCCGGCTCGTCCAGCATCAGCAGGCGCGGCTTGGTGATCATGCAGCGCGCGATCTCCAGGCGGCGCTGATGGCCATAGGCCAGGTTGCCGGCTTCGCGGTTGGCATACTCGCGCAGGCCCATGAAATCCAGCCATTGCCCTGCGCGCGCCAAGGCATCGGTTTCCGCCTGGCGATAGGCCTTGGTCTTGAGCAGGCCCGGCAACAGGCGCGACTCCACCTGCGTATGCTGCGCCACCAGCAGGTTCTCCAGCACCGTCAGTTGCTTGAACAGCCGCACGTTCTGGAAAGTGCGCACCAGCCCGTGGCGCGCCACCTTGTGGCTGGGCAGGCCGGTGATGGACTTGCCGTCCATCACGATGTCGCCGGCGGTCGGCGAATAGAACCCGCCCACGCAATTGAACACTGTGGTCTTGCCGGCGCCGTTGGGGCCGATGATGGCGAACACCTCGTCGGACTTGACTTCGAAGGCCACGCTGTCGACTGCCAGCAGGCCGCCGAAACGCATGGTCAGCCCGGATACTTTCAGCAATGCCTCGCTCATTTAGCCAGCTCCACGTGGGGACGCTTCATGGGCAACAACCCCTGCGGACGCCACATCATCATCAATACCATCACCAGGCCGAACATCAGCATCCGGTATTCGGCGAACTCGCGCGCCAGCTCGGGCAGCACCGTCAGCAGGATCGCCGCGAGAATCACCCCAACCTGCGAACCCATGCCGCCCAGCACCACGATGGCCAGGATCAGCGCCGATTCGATGAAAGTGAAAGACTCGGGGTTGACCATGCCCTGGCGCGCCGCGAAGAACGCGCCGCCGAAACCGGCGAAGGTCGCGCCCAGCGTGAACGCCGACAGCTTGATGCGGGTCGGGTTCAGGCCCAGCGAACGGCAGGCGATCTCGTCCTCGCGCAAGGCTTCCCAGGCCCGGCCGACCGGCATGCGGATCAGGCGGGTGGACACCAGCAGCGTGATCAGCGCCAGCAGCAGCGCCATCATGTACAGGTAGATCACCATGTGCTGGTTCTGGAACGTCAGGCCGAAGAAGTCGTGGAACGTGGTGCCGCCCTCTTCGCTGGCGCGGCGCGTCATCTCCAGGCCGAACACCGTCGGCTTGGGAATGCCCGAAATGCCGTCCGGACCGCCCGTGAGCGTGTTCAGGTTGATCAGCAGCAGGCGGATCATTTCTCCGAAGCCCAGCGTCACGATGGCCAGATAGTCGCCGCGCAGCCGCAGCACCGGAAAGCCGAGCACGAAGCCGAACAGCGCCGCCATCGCGCCCGAGAACGGCAGCGCTTCCCAGAAGCTCCAGCCGCCCCAGTGGTACAGCAAGGCATAGGTGTAGGCGCCCACGGCATAAAAGCCGACGAATCCCAGGTCCAGCAAGCCGGCGAAACCGACCACGATGTTCAGGCCCAGGCCCAGCATCACGTAGATCAGCACCAGCGTGGCGATGTCGACGGAGCTGCGGCCGGCAAAGAACGGCCAGGTCACGGCCACCGCCAGCAACAGCACCATCAGCAGCTTGTGGTTCTTGGCCGGCGCCGACGGCAGCGTCGGCAGGCTGGCCTTGAACTGGCGCAGCGGCCGCGTCAGCCACGGCCGCAAAAGCTGGAACACGAACACGACCGCGGCGGCAATGGCCACCAGCGACCAATGCGGTTCCATCGACGTGCGGGCCCCCTGGCGAACCAGTTCCAGACCGAAGACAGGGGTGACGATGACGGCGGTCAGCACCGCCGCCATGGTGGCGTTTTTGAGATTGTTGTTCGACATCAGACTTTTTCCACCTCAGGTTTGCCCAACAGCCCGGTGGGACGGAACAGCAGGATCAGGACCAGCAGCGAGAACGCCACGATGTCCTTGTACTGCGACGAGATATAGGCTGCCGCGAACGTTTCGGCCAGGCCCAGCAGCACGCCGCCCAGCATGGCGCCGGGGATGCTGCCGATGCCGCCCAGCACCGCCGCCGTGAAGGCCTTGATGCCGGCCAGGAAGCCGATGAAGGGATTGAGCTTGCCGATGGTGATGGCGATCAGCACCCCGCCCACCGCCGCCAGGATCGCGCCCATCACGAACGTGAACGAGATCACGCGATTGGTATCGATGCCCAGCAGGTTGGCCATGTGCATGTCCTGCGAGCAGGCGCGCGAGGCGCGGCCCATGCGGGAATACTTGATGAACAGCGTCAGCGCCACCATCAGCACCACCGTCACCACGATGATCATGATGCGCGAGTATGGCACCGTCACGTCGAAATCGGACCCCATCTGGAACTGCACCGCGCCCGATATCAGCGACGGCACCGCCATGTCGCGCGCGCCCTGGCCCAGCGCCACCCAGTTCTGCAGGAAGATCGACATGCCGATGGCCGAGATCAGCGCCACCAGGCGGGGGCTGCCGCGCACCGGCCGATACGCCACCCGCTCGACGCTGAAGCCATAGACGCCGGTGACGACGATGGCCACCAGGAGCATGGCGGCGATGATGAACGGTACCGGTAGGCCGCTGTTGGTGCCGATGGCCGTGAGAGTGACCAGGCCGACATAGGCGCCGATCATATAGATTTCGCCGTGGGCGAAGTTGATCATACCGATGATGCCGTAGACCATTGTGTAGCCAATGGCGATCAACGCGTAGATCGCGCCCAGAGACAATCCGTTGAAGAATTGCTGGGTAAGTTGGGGTATGAGGTCGGACATTATTTCTCTTGCTCCAAATAGTTCCGGCTCCGGTAGAGAGACCCGGAGCCGGAAACCTGGGCGTATTTTAAGGGCCTGTCATCATCGCGCGCCGGCCGCACAGCGCTTTTGGCGCATCGCTACGCGGATTACGGCACAACGACGAAGACAGGCCCTCGCGCCGGCACCACGCCGGCGGAATCGCGGGAGTTTACAGCTGGGTCTTCTTGCCGTTCTTGTCCCATTTGTAGACGGCGAACTCGAAGTTCTTCAAGTCACCCTTGGCGTCGTACTCGACCTTGCCGATGCCGGTGTTGAAGGTGGTCTTGTGCATGTAGTCGGCGACCTTGGCGGGGTCTTCGCCCACCGCGTTGATGCTGTCGGCCAGGATCTGCACCGCGGCGTAGGCCGGCATCTGGAAGGCGCCATCCGGATCGCGCTTGGCGTCCTTGAAGGCCTTGACGATGCTTTCGTTGCCCGGCAGCTTGGTGAAGTCGGCGGGCAGCGTGACCAGCAGGCCGTCGATGGCCGGGCCGGCGATCGCCACCAGATCCTGGTTGGCGGTGCCTTCCGGTCCCATGAACTGGACATTCAAGCCCTGTTCGCGCGACTGGCGCAGCAGCAGGCCCAGCTCGGGGTGATAGCCGCCGAAGTAGACCAAGTCGACGCCGGCCGACTTGAGCTTGGTGATGATGGCCGAGTAATCGCTGTCGCCGACATTGATGCCTTCGAACATCGCCACGTTCACGCCTTCCTTGGCCAGGGTGTCCTTGACCTGGGTGGCCACGCCCGAACCGTAGGTCTGCTTGTCGTGCAGCACGGCGACCTTCTTGGGCTTGAGGGTGTTGGCGATGTAGCGCGCGGCGTACGGACCCTGCTGGTCGTCGCGGCCGATGGTGCGGAAGAAGAAATGCGGCTTGATGGTGTCGGTGACCAGCGGCGAGGTGGCGCCCGGGGTGATGCCGACGATGCCTTCCTGTTCGTAGACATTGACGGCGGCCACGGTCACGCCCGAGCACGCATGGGCCACGGCGAACTTGGCGCCCGAATTGACCACGCGGTTGGCGGCCGGCACGGCCTGCTTCGGCTCGCAGCCGTCGTCGATGAGGATCGGTTCGAGCTTCTTGCCCTTGACGCCGCCCTTGGCGTTGATGGTCTCGATGGCAGTCAGCGCGCCAGCCTGGATCTGGTCGCCGTACTGGGTGTTGGGGCCCGTCATGGGCTGCGGGATGCCGATCTTGATGGTATCGGCGGCGTGCACGGAACCTGCCAGGGCGAGCGCCCCGAATGCCATAGCTACCGGGGTAAGGCGATGCAGAAACTTCATGCGGAGTTCTCCAGCGAGGTTTTGAGCGGCTCTGTTCGATCCGGAGTATCGGGTGGATTCCCCTAAACCCGCATCGCCCGTCGCCGGCTTCTTGGGCGAAAACACTTTGTGGCCGGTATTCTGGAAGCAAGCCGACATACTGTCACTGCGTGTAATCCCCAATATTTGGAGAGTAACCTTTAATCGTGACGGATTGGCAGGACAAGTCTGTGAAAACGCAGGAAAAATCCGCATGGCGCCTGCGATTGCCGCTGGCGCCGGGGGCCGATAGATGGCAGGTGATTTATATGAATAATCATTAATACATTGTTCGACTTCGCATTTTCATACAGTACTTACGCGAGTCTTACGGATAATGATTGTCCAGTTAATAATAAATAGCGCGATTTCACGCGCAATCAGGCATTGGCCGGCCGGGCCAGATTCCACATCAGCGCCCGGAACGGCGCCAGCATGCTGATATTGACCGCCAGCTTGATCGCCAGGTCGCCCAGCATCCAGCTCAGCCAGGGCGCGCCGGTGGCGACGAAGGCCACGCTGAAGAACACCGCGGTATCGAGCACCGCGCCCAGCGTCCCGGACGCCAGCGGCGCGCGCCACCAGCGCTGGTCGCGCAGGCGGTCGAACACCTGGATGTCGACCAGTTGCGCGCAGATATAGGCCAGGCCCGACGCCAGCGCGATGCGCGGCGAGGCCACCCAGACCGATACCACCAGGGCCGCGGCGAAGCCAAACCAGGCCACGCGGCGCGCCGCCGCCGGACCGAAGCGGCGGTTGAGCACGTCGGTGACCAGGAATGCCACCGGATAGGACAGGCCACCCCAGGTCAGCCAGTCGTTCAGCGGTACCTGTACCAGGATGTTCGAGCCCACCACCACCAGCACCATGCACAGCACCGCGATGCCGAACTGGGTCCGGCTCATGGGCGCGAAGCGCGTGGCGGGCTGGCTCACTTGCCGAACTCCTCGGCCAGCTCGCGCGAACGGCGCGCCGCGGCCGCCATGGCGTCCTCGACGATGGCGCCGAAGCCGGCGGCATTGAACGCCGCCAGCGCCGCCGCCGTGGTGCCGCCTTTGGACGTGACGCGCTCGCGCAGCACCGAGGGCGGGTCGGACGATTCGGCCGCCAGCCGGGTGGCGCCGGCGAGCGTGCCCAGCGCCAACTGGCGCGCCTGCTCGGCGGTCAGGCCGACTTTCTGGCCGCCAGCGATCAGGGCCTCGAGAAACAGGAACACATAGGCCGGGCCGCTGCCGGACAGCGCCGTCACGGCGTCCAGGGCGGCGTCGTCGGCCACCCAGACCACCTCGCCGACGCTGGCCAGCATGCTGGCGGCCAACTCGCGGTCGGCCTGCCCCACGCCATCGAGCGCGGCCAGGCCGGTGATGCCGGCGCCGACCAGCGCCGGCGTGTTGGGCATGCAGCGCACCAGGCGGCGCCAGGGGGCCTCGGGCGTACCCAGCCAACCGGCCAGCGTGTCGGCACGGATGCCCGCGGCGACGCTTACCACCAAAGTGTCGTCGCGCAGCCACTGACGCGTGGAAGCCACAACGTCTTTCATGTTCTGTGGCTTGACCGCGAACACCCAAACGCGGCAGCGCGCCAGGGCCTCGTCCGGGGCGGTCGCGGTGGTCATGCCGCGGGCCTGCCAGGCGGCGTGCGAATCCTGGTTAATGTCAATGACATGAATGCTTCCGGCGGGGCATACTTTGCCCGCCAGGCCGGAAGCCAGCGCGGCGGCCATATTGCCGCCACCAATGAACGCAATCGAAAGTTCGTTTTTCATGGGATGCGATTGTAAACCGGCCGGCCCCTGCGGGAAAAAAAGAAGAATGTTCGTTCGCGCCTGAAACGCGCAATTTGACAGGCGTTTTAAGTGATGTGAAAGTCACGGTTTTGTCACAAACAATTCATAAGGTGACGTGTTTTCCGCGCCCGGACACCCCCCTGGCGCGACACGACCAACTGGAGGAAACCTCTCATGCGATCCCACCGAATTGCCCTTACCTTCGCCGCCGTCATGGCGGCCTTCGCCGGCGCTTCCGCGCAGGCAGCCACCGAAATCACGTTCTGGCACTCAATGGAAGGCGCGCTGGGCGACCGCGTCAACGGCCTGGTCGACGAGTTCAACAAGAAGAACCCCGACTACCAGGTCAAGGCCGTCTACAAGGGCAACTACGGTGAATCGATGAACGCCGGCATCGCCGCGTTCCGCGCCGGCAACGCCCCGGACATCCTCCAGGTGTTCGAAGTCGGCACCGCCACCATGATGTACGCCAAGGGCGCCATCAAGCCGGTGCAACAGATGTCGGAAGAAGTCGGCAACCCGATCGATCCGAAGCAGTTCATCGGCGCCGTGGCCGGCTACTACTCGTCGGCCGACGGCAAGCTGGTGTCGATGCCCTTCAACAGCTCGACCGTGGTGTTCTACTACAACAAGGACGCCTTCAAGAAGGCCGGCCTGGATGCCGACAATCCGCCCAAGACCTGGGAAGAACTGGCCGCCGCCGGCCAGAAGCTCAAGGCCGCCGGCCAGGAATGCGGCTACACCACCTCGTGGCCGTCGTGGGTCCAGCTGGAAACGTTCTCGGCCTGGCACAACGTGCCCTACGCCACCAAGGACAATGGTTTCGGCGGCCTGGACGCCCGCATCGCCATCAACACCCCGCTGCACGTGCGCCACCTGGAAAACCTGGCCAAGCTGGGCAAGGAAGGCATCTTCATGTACGGCGGCCGCGGCGACGAGCCGAACTCGCTGTTCATCAGCGGCAAGTGCGCCATGATCACCGGCTCGTCGGGCCTGCGCGCCAACATCGCCAAAAACGCCAAGTTCGAATTCGGCACCTCGACCCTGCCCTACTACGCCGACGTCAAGGGCGCGCCGCAGAACACCATCATCGGTGGCGCCTCGCTGTGGGTCTTCGCCAACAAGAAGCCGGAAACCTACAAGGGCGTGACCGCGTTCTTCAAGTTCCTGGCCAGCCCCGAAATCGCCGCCCGCTGGCACCAGCAGACCGGTTACGTGCCGGTCACCAAGGCCGCCTACGAGCTGACCAAGAAGGAAGGCTTCTACGACAAGAACCCGGGCACCGAAGTCGGCGTCAAGCAGTTGAACGTCGAAACCACCGCGCAATCGCGCGGCCTGCGCCTGGGCTTCCTGCCGCAGATCCGTGAAATCGAGGACGCCGAAATCGAGCGTATCGTGGCGGGCAAGGTCTCGGCCAAGGATGGCGCCGAGAACATCGTCAAGCGTGGCAACGAGCTGCTGGAAAAGTTCGAGAAGAGTGTAAAGTAACGCCCATTCCGACACTTGCCTGCCGGTCCCGCGGCGCACAATTTCCGTTGTGCGCCAGGGACTTGCAAATATGGCTTAAAGCCCTGGTCATTTAAGGGCTTTAAGCCTATCGTGTTTTTATGAGTACCGGCGCATCCCCGCGCCGCAAGCGGCCGGCCCACCCCGGCGGCGGTTTCACCAGGCGGCGGTTAATCCAACCGCCGCTTTTCGTACCTTGGGCATCCCCTATGGAAAAACGTGTAGTCTTCGGGCATAAGACCCTGCCCTATCTGCTGCTTCTGCCGCAGATCGCCATTACCTTGGTCTTCTTCTTCCTTCCCGCCGGCCAGGCCATGTGGCAGTCGATGCGGCTGGAAGATGCATTCGGATTGTCGTCCGAGTTCGTCGGCTTCGACAATTTCATGGAACTGTTCTCGCAACAGGCCTACCTGGATTCCTTCCGCGTCACGGCGGTGTTCTCGATCCTGGTCGCGGTGGTCGGCCTGGGCGTGTCGCTGCTGCTGGCCGTCATGGCCGACCGCGTGATCCGCGGCGCCGGCCTCTACAAGACCCTGCTGATCTGGCCGTATGCCGTCGCGCCCGCCGTGGTCGGCGTGCTTTGGCTGTTCCTGTTCTCGCCCTCGGTCGGCATCCTGGCGGTCGCGCTGCGCCAGGCCGGCGTCGACTGGAACCCGCGCCTGGACGGCAACCAGGCCATGATCCTGGTGCTGATCGCCGCGGTCTGGAAGCAGATTTCGTACAACTTCCTGTTTTTCCTGGCCGGCCTGCAATCGATTCCGCGCTCGCTCATCGAAGCCGCCGCGATCGACGGCGCCAGCCCGTCGCGCCGCTTCTGGAGCATCGTGTTTCCGCTGCTCTCGCCCACCACTTTCTTCCTGCTGGTGGTCAACATCATCTACGCCTTCTTCGACACCTTCGCGGTGGTGGACACCACCACGCAGGGCGGCCCGGGCACGTCGACCTCGATCCTGGTCTACAAGGTGTACAGCGACGGCTTCCGCGGCCTGGACCTCGGCTCGTCCGCGGCCCAGTCGGTGGTGCTGATGTTCATTGTGATTGCCTTGACGGTCGTGCAGTTCCGCTACGTCGACCGCAAAGTGCAGTATTGATTTTCGAGGCAGATAACAATGGTTGAACGCCGTCCCTGGCTGGATATTCTGGCCCACGTCATCCTGCTGTGCGGGGTGGCCATGGTGGCCTTTCCGCTCTACGTCACTTTCGTCGCGTCGACCCAGACCGCGCAGGAAGTGGCCTCCGCGCCGATGTCGCTGATCCCCGGTCCGCACTTCGTCGACAACTACATGCAGGCGCTGTTTGGCGGCTCTTCCGGCGGCTCGTCCGGCGCCCCGGTGGGCCGCATGATGTACGTCAGCCTGATCATGGCGCTGGCGATTTCCATCGGCAAGATCGCGATCTCGCTGCTGTCGGCCTTCGCGGTGGTGTATTTCCGCTTCCCCGGCCGCATGTTCTTTTTCTGGATGATCTTCGTCACGCTGATGTTGCCGGTCGAAGTGCGCATCGCGCCCACCTACAAAGTGGTGGCCGACCTCGGCCTGCTCAACAGCTACGCCGGCCTGACGTTGCCGCTGATCGCCTCGGCCACCGCCACGTTCCTGTTCCGCCAGTTCTTCCTGACGGTGCCGGACGAGCTGATCGAGGCCGCCCGCATCGATGGCGCCGGCCCCATCCGCTTCTTCCGCGACGTGCTGCTGCCGCTGTCCAAGACCAGCATCGCCGCGCTGTTCGTGATCCAGTTCATCTATGGCTGGAACCAATACCTGTGGCCGCTGCTGGTGACCACGCAGGAAGACATGTACCCCGTCGTCATCGGCATCAAGCGGATGATCAGCGGCGGCGACAGCGTGACCGAATGGAACATCACCATGGCCACCGCCATGCTGGCGATGATCCCGCCGGCGCTGGTCGTCATCCTGATGCAGAAATGGTTCGTCAAGGGTCTGGTCGACACTGAAAAGTGAGACCCCCACGCCGCGCCTTCGGCTTGCTGCCCTCACGACAACGACTCCGATACGAATAACTCATGGCTACTCTCAGCTTTCGCAACGTAAAGAAAACCTACGCCGGCAACGTGCCGGTCATCCATGGCATCGACATGGATGTGAAGGACGGTGAATTCATCGTCATCGTCGGCCCCTCGGGCTGCGGCAAGTCCACGCTGATGCGCATGGTCGCCGGGCTGGAAACCGTGACCAGCGGCGAGATCGTGATCGACGACAAGGTCGTCAACAATCTCGAGCCGGCCGAGCGCGACATCGCCATGGTGTTCCAGAACTACGCGCTCTACCCGCACATGACCGTGTTCGAGAACATGGCGTACGGCCTGAAGATCCGCAAGTTCTCCAAGGACGAAATCAAGAAGCGCGTCGACGTCGCCGCGCAGATCCTGGAACTGAGCCACCTGCTGGACCGCCGCCCGCGCGCCCTGTCCGGCGGCCAGCGCCAGCGCGTGGCCATGGGCCGCGCCATCGTGCGCGAGCCCAAGGTGTTCCTGTTCGACGAACCGCTGTCGAACCTGGACGCCAAGCTGCGCGTGGCGATGCGCCTGGAAATCATGAAGCTGCACCGCCGCCTGGGCACCACCAGCCTGTACGTGACGCACGACCAGGTCGAAGCCATGACGCTGGCGCACCGCATGATCGTCATGTACCAGGGCGTGCCCGAGCAGATCGGCACGCCGATGGAAGTGTTCGAGAAACCCGCTTCGACCTTCGTGGCCGGCTTCATCGGTTCGCCGCCGATGAACCTGATGGAAGTCAACGTGGCCGGCGACGGCACGGTGCAGACCGCCGACGGCCTGGCGCTGGATATCTCGCCGCTGCAGGTGCCGTCGCCGGTGCGCGGCCGCAAGGTCATCATGGGGATGCGCCCCGAGCACATGCTGCTGAACACGCAAGGCGTGCCGGCCGAAGTCGAAATGGTCGAAACGCTTGGGTCCGAGCAACTGGTCCACTGCCGCTGCGGCAAGTCGACCCTGGTGGTTCGCTGCACGACGCGCCAGTTGTCCGAGGCCTCCGCCAAGGTGGGCGACCGTGTCAACGTCGGCCCCGACGGCCGCCATCCGCTGCACTGGTTCGAGGCCGACACCGGCCGCCGCGTGCAGGGCCTGTAAGGCGGCGCGCGGCCCCGCCGCGCCGCCTGGCGCCCGCCCCATGCCGGGGCGGGCCGGCCTGCCCCCGCTTCTCCTTAGTACGTATACGTGATCATGGTGCCGATCGAGTACTGGTTGCGGTCCTTCACGATCGGGCTGTCGGCCGCGTCGCCGTAAAGGCGCCGCGCCTCGGCCGCCACCGACCATGACCACTCCTTGCTCAGCGGCAATGCCCAGGTCGCGGCCAGGCTGACGCTTTCCAGGCCGCCCTTGGGCCGGTAGCGGCGATAGCCCGAGCGCAACGACTGGCGTTCGCTGACGCCGTACCAGGTGCGCATGTAGTTGCCGTCGCCGAAATTGCCGCTCAGCGCCAGCGATAGCGCGCCCGCCGGACCTTCGTAGACCGTGGCGCCGGCGCCCAGATTGAACAGCGTGTAGGCGCTGCCCAGGTCGCGGTCATCGCCCTTCTTGAATGCGTGCACCAGCGTCGCCGATAGCGTCACCGGACCGAGCTGGGTCTCGGCGTCCATGCCGACCTGTGCGCGGCTCCTGATGTCGCCCATGCCGCGCAACTTGTTCGAGCCCTCGGAGCCCTTCTTGTGGTCCTTGCGCGAAGCGCTGGGGCCGACATAGAAACGGAAGGTGCTGCCCCGGGCCTCGGTTTCCCAGCCCAGGCCGTGCGCCGTATCCAGGAAAAAGCCGCCCGGGCTGCGGATACCCAATCCGAAGATGGGCAGCGCGGCGCTTTCGTCGCTGCCGCTGTAGCGCGGCGCGTAGCCCACGCCGAGCGTGCCGTAGAACTTCCACTCATCGGCGGGCTTGGGCGTGCCGGTCGACACTTCGATGCCACGCGAGCTGGCGCCGCGCGAACCGTAGACCGAAGTATCGGCCACCTGCAGGCCATCCGCCGCGAAAGACAGCGCCGGCAGGCACGCCAGCAGCCAGGCCGCGCCGGCACGGCGCGACAACGGGTAAAGGGAGGAATATCGCTGCATGAGTGCTTCCGGGAAACGAGGTTGGAGGAAAACGGCGACGCGCCGCGCGCGGCACTACTGTTGCGGGACGCCCTTGGCCCGGCGCATCAGGTCCATCGCCAGGCTGGAGACCGAGGCCACCAGCGGCTCGGCGTTGTCGGCATTGCTCATGACCAGCACCGCCAGCTTCTCGCGCGGCGCCAGCAGCCAGCGCGCGCGAAACGCCTCGGTGGCGCCACGGTGTTCACGCAAGGACATGGCGGCGATGCCGTCCTCATCGCACGGCGCCGCCAGCCAGGACAGCGCCAGGCGGCATTCCAGGCCGATGCCGTGGGCCACCGTTTCCAGATCGAGCAAGGCGCGCGCGGACTCGTCGTTGAGGATGCGGCGCCCGCGATACAGGCCGCCGCCGAACAACATGCTGGAAAACCGGGCCATCTCGGCCGAGCTGGCCCACAGGCCCTCGGCTGCATCATTGGTCTGCGGATGCTCGAGCCACGGCGCGCCACGGCGATAGCCGGCCGCGCGCAAGGCGCGCGCCTCGGCGCCGGCCGCAGCCAGTCGGAAGCCGGCGCGCGGGATATTCAGCGGTTGCAGCAGCGCGCGCCGCAGGTAGGACTCGAACGGTTCGTCGGCCGCGTACGCCACCATTTCGCCCAGCAGCGCATAGCCCATGTCTGCGCGGGCCTGGCCCATGGTGTCTTCGAACGTGTCCGGATGCAGCGCCAACAGCCGGCGGGCGGTGAAGGGATCGGCGCCCAGCCAGTGCAGGGCGTCGCGGCGAGGCTCGATCCGCCCTGGCGGCAGCGCATCCGCCGCGGGCTGGTCGAGCGACAGGCGGCCCTCGTCGGCGGCGCGCAGCACGCCGGCGGCGGTCACGATCTTGGAAATCGCGCCGAGGCGATACAGCGTATCGCCGCTGGCGCGGCGATGGCGCGCCGAATCGGCATAGCCGAAGCCGCCGCTCCAGACCGTGCGCTGGTCGTCCACGATGGCGATCGACAGGCCCGGCACCCGCTGCGCCTTCAGGTCGTGGGCGATGCGCTGCGTCAGGTAGGCGACCACCGCCGGATAGTCCCCCTGGGCGATGGCGGGCGGCGCGGCCGGGGCCACGCCCTGGCAACCGCAGGCGGCGATCAGGAGCATGGCGGCGGCCAGGCGGGTGAGCGACAACATGACGGGAGCGGCGGCCTCTTTTAAGAACTGCCGTCATGCTAGTCAGCGCGAGCGCGCCGATCTTTCCCGCTTTGTATCGAGTTTGTGAAAAACCAGCGGGCAGATTGTGAAGTTTGTTAAAGGCGTGGCGGATGACGGAGCCGGGGCTGCTCGGACCACGCGCGGCCCCCTTCAAGCCGGCGCGCAGCGCCCTTCAGGCGGCCCGCCAACTGACGATGAAGCGGGCTCCGCCGAGCGGGCTGTCGGCGGCCTCGGCGGTGCCGCCGTGCCAGCGCGCCACGCGGCTGACGATGGCCAGCCCCAACCCGGTGCCGCCGGTGCCGCGATCGCGGCTTTCGTCCAGGCGGATGAACGGCTCGAAAATGCGTTCGCGGTCGGCCACCGGAATGCCGGGACCATCGTCATCGACCATCAGCACGTATTCGCGCGGCGCGGGCGAAATCAGGCTGACCTGCACCTGGCGGCTGGCGTAGCGGATGGCGTTCTGCAGCAGATTCAGCAGGGCCCGCGTCATGTAGCGCTGGTGCAGGTGCACTTCGCGCACCTGGCACAAGGCCACTTCGCAGCGCACGCCCGACTGCCCGGCCTGGAAGCCGGCGTGCTGCATCACCCCGTCGAGCCAGCCGCGCGCATCCTGCGCCCGCAACGCAACGCCGTCGTCCTTGTGTTCCAGGCGCGCATACATCAGCAATTCCGAAGCCATGCTGTCGAGCTCTGCGACGTCGCTTTTCATGTCTTCGATCAGGCGCTTGCGCTCGGCCGGCGCCTCGGCGCGCTCGATCATGTCCAGCTCGAATGACAGGCGCGCGATGGGGGTGCGCAGCTCGTGCGACACCGCGTTGGTCAGCTCGCGCTGGTTGCCGATCAGCGCGCCGATGCGCTCGGACATCTGGTTGAAGGTGTCGCCCAGATTGCCGATGCTGGAATGGCGCGACAGCCGCGCGCGGGCCCGCAGATCGCCCTGCCCCATGCGCAGCGCCGCGGTCTTCAAGGCTTCCAGGTCGCGCCAGATCGGCAACGCCCACACCAGCATGAAGGCGCACAGCAGCAGCCCCAGGGCCGAATAGACCGCCGCCACCACCCAGGGGCCGAACGAGGGCTCGGGCGGCAGCTTGACTTCCAGCCACTGGTCGCCGGGGCCGGGGATGGCGGCCACGAAGGTCTGCATCTTGTCGCGGATGAAGAAGTCGCCGCTGGCGGCGATGCGGCGCTCCTTGTCGCTGGCGTTGTAGTCCGACGCATTGACGACGCGCAGGCCCAGGCCGTAGTACGGCGCCAGTTGCTGCTCGATGTGGGCGGCGCGGCCGCCAGGTTCGACCTGGGACAGCTCCCGCACCAGGCTGTGGATCTGCCCGCGCACCGAATCGCGGGTATAGGCGTCACTGACCGGCTCGAACAGGTAGTTGGCGGAGCGGTCCACGACTTCGTTGGAAATCACGAACCCCACCGCCAGCACTACGAAGAGCCGCAGGACGAATTTAATCATCACTGCCCTCGTGCGCCTTGGGCGAGAACAGATAGCCCTTGCCCCACACGGTCTTGATGCGCGCCGGATCGCGCGGGTCGTCGTCCAGCTTGCGGCGCAGCTTGCTGACGCAGACATCGACGCTGCGATCGAGACCGTTGAACTCGATGCCGCGCACGGCGTTGAGCAGGTCGTCGCGGGTCAGCACCTGGCCGGCCTGGCTGGCCAGCGCCCATAGCATCTCGAACTCCATCGTGGTCAGGTCGACCTCGGCGCCCGCATGCACCACGGCGCGCGTGCGCCGGTCGATGACCAGCGGGCCGAATTCCAGGCGCTCCGGCGGTTCCTCGAGCTGGCTGTGGCGGCGCAGCAGCGCACGGATGCGCGCCAGCAGCACGCGGGGTTCCACCGGCTTGATCACATAGTCGTCCGCGCCTGACTCCAGGCCCAGGATCTGGTCCAGGTCGTCCTCGCGGGCGGTCAGCATCAGGATCGGCGCCGACGAAAAGGCGCGCAGGTCGCGGCAGACCTGCAGGCCGTCGCGCCCGGGCAGCATCAGGTCGAGGATGGTGATGGCCGGGTCGTGGCGGCGGAACGCCTCCACCGCATGGTCGCCGCGATAGGCCTGGGCGACCTGGAACCCGTGTTGCTCCAGAAACTGCGCGATCAGGCGCGACAGTTTCGGATCGTCTTCGACAAGCAAGGCCTTGGTCATGGAATGTCCGGACAGGAAAAGAGAGTTCGATTTGGCCGCATTCTACGCAAAACGGCGCAAGCGGCGTTCGACCGGGGGGCCGGCGGATAGGTTCCCGGCTGGCGCCGCCCACGGAAAAGCCGGGCGGGAAGACGCTGCTTCCGGCCCGGCCGAGGGGGTCTGGCGCGCTGCGCGCGCCCGGGACGGCCAGGCCGCCCGGGACGCGCCAAGGTCCTTACTTGTAGACGGACTTGGAGCCGTCCTTGTGCCACACGAACACGTCGAACTGGAAGTTCGTCAGGTCGCCCTGCTTGTTCCAGGCCACCTTGCCAATGGGGGTGTCGAACGTGTTGGCGTGCAGGTACTTGGCGACCTTGGTCGGGTCTTCGCTGCCGGCGCCCTTGATGCCATCGGCAATGACCTGGGTGGCGGTGTAGGCCGTCATCTGGAACGCGCCGCTGGCATTGCGCTTCTTGGCGGCGAAGGCCTTGACGATGTCGGCGTTGGCGGCGTTCTGGGTGAAGTCGGCCGGCAGGGTCAGCAGCATGCCTTCGACGGCATCGCCGGCGATGGCGTTGATGTCCGGGTTGCCGGTGCCTTCAGGCCCCATCCACTTGGCCTTCACGCCTTGTTCGGCGGCCTGGCGCAGCAGCAGGCCCATTTCGGGGTGGTAGCCGCCGTAGTAGACGAAGTCCACGCCCTGGCTCTTGAGCTTGGTGATGACGGCCGAGTAGTCGCTGTCGCCGGCGTTGATGCCTTCGAAGATCGCGACGGGCACGCCACCCTTTTCGAGGTCGTTCTTGACCGCCGTGGCGATGCCCTGGCCGTACGACTGCTTGTCGTGCAGCACGGCGACCTTCTTGGGCTTGATCTTGTCCAGGATGAACTTGGCGGCGGCCGGGCCCTGCTGGTCGTCGCGGCCGATGGTGCGGAAGATGAACTCGTAGTTCTTGCCGTCGGTCAGGGCCGGCGACGTGGCCGAAGGCGTGACCATGACCACGCCTTCGTTGTTGTAGATGTCGGCGGCGGCGATGGTGGCGCCCGAGCACACGTGGCCCACGACGAAACCGATCTTGCTGTTGACCACGCGGTTGGCGGCAACCGGGCCCTGCTTGGGTTCGCAGCCATCGTCGATGACAACGGTTTCGAGCTTCTTGCCGTTGACGCCGCCAGCGGCGTTGATGCGTTCCACCGCGGTGTCGACGCCTTCACGCACCATGTCGCCGTACTGGGTGACGGCGCCGGTGGTGGGGCCCACCACGCCGATCTTGATGGTCTGCGCCTGCGCGCCGGCGCCGAACGCCAACCCCGCAGCGACGCCCAGGGCCGCGATGACCGGGGTCAGACGAAATGCTTGCTTCATGGGTGCACTCCTTTAATGGCTTGTAATCGTTGGTTTATGAACCGGGCGGACAGCCGGAAATGTCATGGTCACGCCCCGTTACGTTGCATTAGCAGGGCAAGCATACACTGAAAAATAGCGGCTTTTGCAGGGGTTCCGGCGCGATTGCGGCGCGGCCGAGGATATTGCGGCGCCGCATCGCGGGGCCCTCGGCCTTATATACGCAACCGTATATGCAAAAGCGCATTTATTCGTTTGCGTTACTAAGGCTGCGCGGCATCATGGCCGCCATGAGACTCCAACCGATCATCGTCCCCGGATGGAAAGACTCCGGACCCGACCACTGGCAATCGCGCTGGAGCGCCCTGCTGCCGCACGCGGTGCGGCTGCGGCAGCGCGATTGGGAGCAGCCGGTCTGCGCCGAATGGGTGGCCACCCTTGCCGCGCAGGTCGACCATGCGCGAAGCCCGGTGCTGCTGGTGGCCCACAGCCTGGGCTGCCTGATCAGCGTGGCGCTGCCGGTGCCGCTGCGCGCCAAGGTGGCCGGCACGCTACTGGTGGCGCCGGCCGACGTCGAAAGGCCCGACGCGCCCGACTGCCTGCGCGGGTTCGCGCCCGTGCCGCGCCACTCGCTGCCCTTCCAGAGCGTGGTGGTGGCCAGTGATAACGACCCCTATTGCCGGCTGGAGCGCGCGCGCGCCTTCGCCGAAAGCTGGGGCAGCCGCTTCGCGGTGATCCCCGGCGCCGGCCATCTCAACGCCGACAGCGGGCTGGAGGACTGGCCGCAAGGACTCAAGCTGTTCGGCGCGCTGCGCCGGCGCGCCTCTTGGCGGGTCTCGCCGCCGCCCGAACGCATCGCGCCGATTCCCGAGCGGCCGCTGTCACACCAGGGCTGACATCCCTCTCCCGTTCCCCGCGCGGCGCTACCCCGGGCAGCCGGCGCCTACCCGCGTCGCCGGCAGCGGCGTCTCGCCGCTGGTGTTCCCCGCGTGCCTGCGGATCCGGTCCGCCAGTTCGGCCGAAGGCTTCTCATAGCCATAGCAATACGGCGGCGTCGGCGCGGCCTCCGGGCGGTAGTCCTGCAGCACGGGCTTCGCGTCTCCCAGGTAGACATTGTCCTTCAGGCGCAGGAACGCCTTGAAGTCCCGCGTATAACCGTGCACCGCCTTCAGATCCTGGTAGGCGCCCTTGTCCGAGGCGCCGTTGTCCAGCGCGCTGCGCTTGGCGGCCGTGGGGATATAGCGGCAGTAGTTGACCTTCACGCCTTCCACCGTCGGGAAGAACGCCGGCTCCACGCACTGGCGCTTGGCATCATTGTTGAAGATGTTGCCCTCGACCAGCGCCTTGGCCTCCAGGCTGAAACTCATGCCGTAGAAGTCCCAGTTCTCCAGCAGGTTGTTGAACAGGTGAAAGGTGCCGAACTGGCCCCGCGGATTGCGCTGCACGGTGTTGAAGAAATAATTGTGGTGCAGCGTCACCCGCGCGATGGAATCACGTTCGTAGTTCGCGAACAGGTTCTTCGAGGTGATGTTGTTGAGCAGCATGACCTTGTTGGAATTGTGGAACTTCGTCCACGAGATCGTCACGTCGGTGGAGCCGTTCTTGACGTTGAGCAACCGGTCGGACATGCGCGACAGGTCCATGTGGTCGACCCAGACGTCGCGGCTGTTGTTGGCGATGTTCACGGCCTGCGTCAACCGGTTCAGGCGGCCGTCGATGGTCAGGTGCGTGAGGATGACATTCCTGCTGCCATACACGCCCAGCCCGTCGTCGATCAGGGCCACGTGCTTGCCGCGGCCGTCAATCGTCGTGTTCGACGGCACGCGCAGCTGCGAGTCCAGCACGATCGTCATGTCCGAGGCGAAGCGGATCCAGGTCGGTCCCTTCTTGGCTTGCGCCAGCGCGGCGCGCAGTGTGCCGGGCCCGGAATCCTGGTCGGAGGTCACCTCGATGAAGCGGCCGCCCAGGCCGCCCGTGGCCTGGGCGCCATAGCCTTCGCGCTGCTGCAGCAGTTCGGAAACGAAGGGGCAGCGTTCGTCCGGACTGGCGCAGGACTCACTGGCGGTGGCCGCGCCGCCATACAGCATGGCCGCCACGAGCAAGCCCGCCGCGGGCAGCCAGGCAAGCGCGCCCAGCCGGCCGCGCCCGCGCCGCGGCGCCCTGCCCGCCGCGCCTTCCGTTGCATTCATTCCTGCTTTCATGCCCATTCACTCCCTACCGCTGCGCGGACCGATCCGCGGACTGCACATGGCGCCAGATGCCGCCGCTCAGGCGCAGGTTCTCCGGCGGACCGGCCACGTGCGCCCGCAGGTGCTTGAAATACGCTTCCTGCCAACGCCGCGCATACGCGTCGGCGTCCTCCCCGGGTTCGACCGCGGGCAGCATCTCCAGCGTGTAGGCGACGCGGCCGTCTTCCCAGCGCGGCGTGTAGAACACCGAGGGCACGCCCTGGCGATGCGCCAGGTGCGCCGCGAAGCTGGAATAGGTCACGGACTGCCCTTCGAAATCCACGCGCGGCGCGGCCGGATTGGCGGCGCCGTCCACGGCCAGGCACAGCACGTTGCCCGACGCCAGCGCGCGCATGCAGGCCTTGGCGACCTGCGCCTCGGTCTGGTCGGCGGTGGAGATCAGGGCGGCGGCATAGCTGCTCTGGGCAATGCTGGGCGCGGTCGCCAGCCAGCGCGACGGAATGCCCAGCAATTCCAGCGCCATGAGGCCGGCATACATGGGCCCCACGTGCGCCGTGGCGACCACCACGCCCCGGCCGGCCGCCAGCAGCGGCGCGAAGAAACGCTCGCCGGTGTCCAGCTCGCCCAGCATCTGCATGGCTTCCTCGACACTGTCCTCGCGGCATTCGAGCCAGTCGAACAGCAGGTGATCGACCAGATGCCCCCAGCGCGCGCGCCGCTCCCATTGCTTGCGGTCGGCCGTGGCGTCGCCGCGCAGCGACCAGGCCCAGTCCAGGCGCGCCTGCGGGATCGGCGCGCTGTCCAGCTTCTGCTCCAGCTGCTCCAGGGCTTGCTGGAACGTCGCCGGCAGCGCCTGGCCGCGCTGCGCGACGTAGCGTTCGAACAGGGCCTCGGCTTCCTGCTTGCGGCCCGCCTGCGACAGCGCGCCGATGGCCGCGCGCTGCCAGAGCCGCTTGTCGGGCGATTTCTCGACCAGCCGCATCAATTGGTCGGCGGCCTCCCCGTACCGCAGCGTGTAGCGCAGCGCGCGCGCATACAAGGCGCGGGTCTGCTCCAGTTCCGGGGCCAGTTCCACGGCCTGCCGCAACGGCGCCTCGGCCTCCTTGTAGCGGCCGGCGCGCAGCAGCGTTTCGCCATGCAGGGTCAACAGCCGCACGTCGGCGGGCGCCGCTTTCAGGCCGGCCTCGAAATGCGCCAGGGCATGCTGCTTGCGGTCGTCCTCGGTGGCGCGGCGCAGGTGCGCCAACCCCAGCGAAGCGCGCAGCGCCGGCGCATCATGTCCCGCGTCCAGGGCCGCGTTGCCCAGCAGGATCGCCGCCTCGACCCGGTCGTCGTCGAGCAGCGCGCGCACGGCCACTGTCGCCACGCGCGCGTTCGGCAGGCCTGCCCCGTCCAGGGCCAAGGCAACGCCGGCCGCCTCGGCGGCGTCGCCATTGCGTGAATAAGCCAGCATCCACCAGTGCGCTTCGCCGGGATCGACGAGCGACACGGCGGCGGTCTCGCGCGCGACGGCGGCGGCCTCGGCGATGCGTCCGGCCTGCACGCGCAGTTGTATCCGCGCGGCCTGCAGCGCCGCGGAATCCGGCGCGATGGCGGCGGCCGCATCCGCCTGGGCGATGGCCCGGTCCCACTGCTCGGTGCGGCCCAGCAGGCTGGCAAGCAGGCGGCGGTCGTCGGTGCGCGCCGGGTAGGCCGCCACCAGGCACTCCAGCGCGGCAATCGCCGGCTCCAGCCGCCCCACCCGCACGAATGGCGATACCAGCAAGCGGCGCGCATCGCGCCAGCCCTCCTCCACCCGCGCCAGCGCCGGCCCCAACTCGGCCATCGCCTCCGACGGCTCATCGGCCTCCAGGATCCGCTTGATGACCCCGCGCAGGCGGCTGGTGGCATCGCTCGCGGCGGCGGTGGCGCTCCGCGTCGCCGCCGCGGCGGCGCCGGGGCGTTCTATCGTCGTATCAACCATGGCGCAATCCTCGCAACAAAGCCATCGCCGCGCGCAGCACGAACATGAGCACGAAGCCCAGCGCCAGCGCCTGCAGCAGCAACACCCCTGTGCGCGGGCTGCTGGGCCGGTCCGTGGAGACCGGCTGGGCGATGATGGACAGATAGCGTTGCAGGCGCAGGGCGTCCGTCACGGCCTGCTGGTATGACTGCTGCGCCAGCGTCAGATTCGAATCCGCGAAGGCCTGGGTATTGCGCAGCGCTTCGTACGACTTCAGTTGCTTCGCTTCGGTGTTGCCTTCCCCGCTCAGCCGCTGGCGGACGTTGGCCAGCCGCTTCTTCAGGGCGGCAACCTGCATTTCGGCGGGCTTGAGCATGAAGTGATCCTTGTTGCCGATGGCGCGGATCTTGTCCAGGTTGATCTGCGCGCTGCTCAGCTCCGCTTCGAGCTGGCTGGACAGGTTCAGCAGCATGGCCACCGTCGCCGTCGGGTCGATATTGCCGTGCGCGGTGCGCCATGCCGTCAGGGCTTCGCGGGCGGCAAGGGCCTTCTGTTCGGCCTGCCTGACCGATTCCTCGCTGACCCTCAGCTTGTCCGCCACGCCTTTCTCGTTCATGGAGCTGACGAAGTTCTCCGCCAGGCCGATCAGGGCCTTGGACAGCGTCTCGGCGTCTTCGGGCGAATACGCCCGCACGCGCAGCACGTCGATCTGCTCCAGGGCATTGAAGGAAACCTGGACCGAAGCCCGGTAGGCGCGATAGAGATCGTCTTCGCTCGAGTCCTCGGACAGATGGTTGGCCGGGTCCATGCCCGGGTTCCGCAGGTACTGGCGCAGGCCGACCTGCTTGTCCAGTTGCCGCATGCTGTCGCGCGACTTGAGAAAATCGCTGACGGCCCAGCCGTCGACGAAGCCGCCGAGCATGCCGCCAGAATTGCCCGTGGTGAGCAGGCTGGCCGCCATGGCGCCGCCGCCCTGCTGGCCCGACCCCGACTGCACGAAAAAACGCGATTCCGCCTCGTAGCGCGGCGTGGCGATGCAAAGCACATACACCAGGGCCACGGCCACCGGCGCGACGACGATGAGCACGTTGATCCAGCGGTGGCGGCGGCGCTCGCGCAACGCGGATTGCCGTTCGCGGCGCCGGCGCTCGATCTCGGAGCCGCCCTCAGAAGCCGAGTTGGCCGTCGTCGAAGCCGCCGAAGACATCGTCGCCTGTTCCGGACTCGCTTCTTGAGCGCCGCGGGGGGAACTTGCGGATGCACTGGTCGAGGTCGTCTTCGATGCGGAGTGCGCTGCGTTCATAAATCAGGCCCTTCAGGCAATAGTCCGCCAATTGATTCTGGCGGTAACTGGAAAGAATGAGCGTCCTGCCGACCAGCCGTTCTTCGAACAGCGCCAGCCAGAGACGGGTGAAACGGCAGGGTTCGAAGGGGATGGCCCCTTCGATCACGTAGACATCGAACGCCGGCGCCAGGGCCAGCGCGAACGAAAACTCCTGCCGCGCATACAGCGGCCAATGCTCCATCGGCCGGCTCAGGATCCTGGGGTCAGTGACCAGGTCCGCCACCAGTTCATAGGTGGCGTCGGCGTCCAGTTCGTACATCTGGCTCACCAGCTCGATCATGCTCAGGCCGCTGGCCTTGCCGCGGATGAAGCCCTGTCGGCCGATCGCCCAGGATACGTTGCCCTCGTGCTGCACGAACCCCTGGCGCGGCGGGCGCAGGCCGCACAGCAGGTCGATGATCTGGCGATGCAGCTCCGGCGCGGGCGAGAGCAAGGCATAGCGCCCGACGGGAATGTCGAGGTTGGCCTGGGCCAGCAACGCCTGCCGGCTGCCGAAGGCCTGGGGATTGTCCGTCACGCCATTGAGATGGATCATTGCCATTCCTCACATCGGCTGGATATTGGGACGGGCCAGCCGCTCGGCCGCCAGGGCCAGCACCATCAGGAACACCAGGCTGGTCAGGAAATAGCCCAGGCTCGCGTCCTGCGACGTGTAGGCGTCGAAGTAGGCCGAGCGCAGCAACTGCATGCCATGCGCGAATGGCAGCCACAGCATCCAGGGCCGCAAATGCTCCGGCAACTGTTCCGAGACGAAGAAGACGCCCGAGAATATCTGCAGGAAGCGCTCGATCACCGGCGCCAGCCGCAGAAAGAAGTGCCAGAAGGTCGCGATCGCGCCGAACAGCAGGCCCATCGCGGCGGCGCAGCACGCCATCAACACCACGAACAGCATGAAGCCCGGCCAGCTCCTGGGCAACGTGATCAGGTCCAGCGCGTGGCCGGCGGTGATCAGGACCACGAACACCACCAGGTACACCGACACATACAGCAGCGCCTGCACCAGCGCGCACATCAACGGCGACACGCCCTGGAAGTTCAGCAGGCCGCGGGCCGACACATAGGCCGTGCTGCTGCGGAAGATGATCTGCCGGAACATGATCCAGGTGGTCGCTCCCAACAGCGAGAACGTCTGCACATCCATGCCCAGGATGTAGTGCGTGCCCATCAGGATGTACAGCGACGAAATCAGCGTCAGCAGCACCACCGGCCCGACCAGCGCCCACAGCAGCGCCACCCGGCTCTCGCCATGCATCACATGGAGCTGATACACGAACAGGGCCAGCAGCGTGCGACCGCCAGGCCAGCCGCGGCCGGCGATGCGGGGACGATGCCCGGCATGCAGTCCGCGCACGCGGTCCCGCAGAATCGCCAGGTCGCCGGCCTCGCCCGCGGGCAGCTCCATTTCCAGCGCGATATCGTTGCGCGAGGCGTGGCGTCGCGCATCGCGCGCCTCGTCCTGCCTGCGCCGCTGCTCGCGCCGCGCCTGGGCCTCGGCCAGGCGCCGGTCTTCCGCCACCAACCGGGCAGGCATGTAGCCGGGCGCGAAAACCTCGACGCCCGCTCGGATGTCCTGCTCCAGCAGCCGCACGATGATGCGCAGCCGCCGCCGCGAAAAGTCCGCCAGCGTCTCGTCGACCCGGGCACGCGCGATCTCCGCGTCCAGCTCGGCCTGCACCGCCTCGTAGACCGCCCGCCGGGCGGCCACGGAATCATGCGGTTCGCCCTGCAGCCGCGCCAGCAGCGGCTTGAACAGGACGGCCGGCTCTGCCTTGGCCTCGAACAACGCGGCAGGGTCCAGGCGCCAGGCATCGACCCCCGCTCCCACCGCGTAGCTGCTGTCTTTTTTCCGCGCCCGCCAACCCTTGATCCGATCCTCGTTGCTCATCGACACACTACTGGCTGACGCCGGAGGAACCGCCGGAATCGGAATCGATGGCGCGCGTGGCGCTGAAGCCTGCGCTCATGGTCACACGGAAGGCGGACAGCACCTTCTGCACCTGGGTGAACGGCGCGTCCGAGATGTAGATCGCCTGGCCCTCGTGCACGCTGAACTCGCGCGCCAGCGCTACTTGCTCCGGGCGTGTCAGGTCGAACTGGTACACCACGGGCAGCAGGTCCGGCTTGCCCTCCACACCGGCCTGCGCGGGCGTGAACAGGAACACCGAGCGCGGGTCCGCCGTCTTGTCATCCAGGCCCTTGGCGTCGGCCAGCGCGTCCAGCACGCTGTAGTTGCGCTTGCTGATTGCCACCCGGCCCTGGGTGCCTGCCGCGCCCAGCACCGTCAGGAATTCGCGCGATTCGTAGGCGGTGATGACATCGCCGGACCGCAGCAGCACGTCGTTGTTCTGGTTGCGGTAGATGTCCGACAGACGCACCGAGGCCACCTGGTTGTCGCGCCGCAGGCTGATCACGAGCTGCTCGGGATTGGTCTGTACCGGCGCCGCCTGCGCCAGCGCGCTGCTGAGCCGCTGCGAGGTCTGGGTGATGGGATACATGCCCGGTTTGGTCAGATTGCCCTGCACCGTCACCATCTGCCCGCGCGCATCGGCCACGCGCGTCACGCTGACGTCGGCGCCCACCACCAGCCGGCTCAAGCGCGCCATGATGGCGTCATGCAACTGCGACAGCGTCATGCCGCCGGCCTGGAACTTGCCGAGGATGGGAAAAGCCACATTGCCGTTGCGATCCAGTTGCTGGTTGCCCAGGTCGCTCACGCCGGAAGGATCGGTCGCGAACACGCCCAGCCCGCCTCGCTCCCAGACCTTCACGTTGACACCGTCGCCCGGGACCAGGCTGTCGAAGCCGGCCTGGGTCAGGTCGCGGTAGCGCACGGGAAAATCGGCGACCTCGGGCACCCGGCTCGCGCGCGCAAGCTCGCGCGAGGCCGGCATCACGATCACGTCCTTGTCGTCGTGGGCCCCAGTCATTTCACTCAGCATGGGGCCGGAGCGCGGCAACTGGCAGCCACTGAGCATGAGCACGGTAATCAGCAGCAGGGCCGGCGCCGCAAGACGGCGCGGGCCCGCGGCCGGGACATTCATTTGCATAACTTCCTTTATCTTCAGGACCGGTTGGGGACCGGCGAATGCTCAGGCCTGCATCAGGCGCATCGGCGGCAGCTCCATGCTTTCGTCGTTCTCCGACTGGGGCATGAGCGGCATGCACAGGCTCAGGAACTTGGCCAGCATGGCGTCCAGCGAAAACAGGGTTTGCGCCCGCTGGCGGCTCTGCGCCCTCAGGCTCGCGTCGGCGCGCACCCGGTCCACGATAGAAACCACTTTGTCGCAGGCCTCGTGCAGGTCCGGATGCTCGACATCGCCCAGCAGGTGGCCCGTATGGTCTTCCTCGAAGCACTCGCCCGCCCCGCCGGCCGGGGTCGACACGACGGGCACGCCCAGCAACTGGGCCTCGATCAGCACGTTGGGCAAGCCCTCGTAGCGCGACAGCAGGACCTTGGCGTCCATCCGCGAATACCAGTAGCCCACGTGGTTCGACAAGCCGACCAGCAGCAGCCGGTCCATCACCTGCAGTTCTTCCGCCAGCGCCACGATGTTCTCGTGCAGCCGGCCGTCGCCGACGATGACAAAGCGAGCCCGCGGACGCTGCTTCAGGTAAAGCGCCGCCAGCTTGATCCACAGTTGCGGCCGCTTGTCCGGTTCCAGGCGGAACACGCCGCCGATGGTTTCCGTGGCGTCGGCCGTGCCCTCCTCGAAGGCGCGCCACTTTTCCTGGTCCGCCTCGGCGGCGTCGGTGGTCAGGTCCGGCACGCCGTTGTACAGCACGTGGAAGCGCACGATGGGAATGCCGAGCCACTCCGCATAGGCCTCGGCGGCCTTGCGGCTGTTGCTGACGAAATGCACGCCCGGCACCTGGGCCAGGGCCTGGTACAGCTCGGGATACTCTTCGCGGAAGCGATCCTTGCGGATGTTCGGCGGCAAGCCGCGGAACACCAGATGGATAGTCGGCGCGCCGGCCAGCAGCGCCGCCAGGGCGCCGAACAGGCAGGTGCCGTCCTGCCACAGGCTCACCACGTCGAAGGTGCTGGCGCGCAGCACGGGCGCCAGGCGCGTCACGCCATAGTGCACCGGCGGCGGCAACTGCTCCAGCAGCCGGCTCAGGCTGCCGTCCGGCACGGATTGGTGGGCCACCGAAATCGCGGGCAGCTTGTTGATCTCCGTGACGGGAATCCGCGCCTTGACCAGCACCGACAGGAAGAAGTCCAGGCCCTGCTTCTTGGTGGAACCGGCCGGCTCGGTGTGCTGCTTGACCAGCACTTCGACTTTCTCCGGCTTCAGCGGCGCATCGGCCACCCGCGCCTCGGGCTTGTCCGCCATGCGGGCCAGCTCTCCGGCCAGGCGCGTCAACTGGCGCTCGGCCCCGCCGGGCCCCAGGCTGCCCGTCACCAGCGCGACCGACACCGGCTTCTCGGGAGAATATTCCGGGATCTTTCGGTGGCGAAAATGCAGGATGGCGTGCTTCATCGACACGATCCTGATGTCTTTGCCCGCCAGCGCGCTCTCAGGCTCCAGGCGCTGGTAAAAGGCGTAGTCGCTGGCCAGGCCGTTGGCCAGCTCCGCCGCCTTGCTGCCCGGGGCCAGGTGCTTGGCCACGGGCGCGATCACGTCGAACGCGTCCGCCAACAGGCCGCGCTTGCGCAGGCGCTTGGCGAACTCCACGCGGATGTTGCGGTCCGTATGCTGCAGGATCAGCCGGCGGAACAGCTCGTCCGACTGCTCATACGCGCGGATGTCGCTGAGCAACTTGGCGCGGGCGAACAGCCGGGTGGGGTTGTCCGTGGATTCGGGCAGATGCCGCTCGACCAGGGCAAGCGCTTCCTCGACGTGGCGCTCCTTGACCAGGCGCGTTGCGCGATAACGCACGATTTCCAGGTCATCGGGGCATTCGCGCAACAGCGTGGCCCACTGTTCGGACATTCCTTCGTTCAGGCCCGCCGCCTCCTTCAGCCGCAGTAGCAGGAAGCGCACCTTGGAATCGGCCATGTGGCCGCGCGCCAGCGCCTGCGCGTCGGCCAGATTCGCTTGCGCCACCTGGACCCGCCCCGAGGCCGCCACGATTTCCTCAAGCCGCGCCTGGACCGCCTGCAGGTCCGGCGACGCGGCGCTCTTGCGTTCGGTAATCAGGGGCGGGTTCATGCGGCCTTCCTGCGGTTGGCCTTGTCGATCCACACCTGGCAGCGCTCGATGTAGTGGTCGTACTGGGCCGGATTATCGGAACGCTCCCGCAGCGCGCGCCAGTAAGGCAGGGCCTGTTCGAAACGATGCAGGCGCATGGCGCCGACCGCGGCCAGGCGCAGGCCGATGGGATCGTCGGGCACCAGTTGCAGGATTCGCTCGCCCAGCGCCAGGCGCTCGGTGGTGCTGGACGAATCCAGCGCGCGCGCCTCCGCGTACATCACGGCCAGGATGCGGCGCTTCTCGTGATCGACCTCCGGCATCCCCGGCCACGACTGCGCGACACGCTCCAGCAGGTTCCAGGCCGCCTTGGGATCGCCGGCGGACAGGATTTCCCGGGCGCCGCGAATGGCGCGCGGCCCGAGTCGCCCGAGCTGGCGCTCGGCCTCGTCCCTGGCGCTCTGGTCCGCCGATGCATGGGCCAGGACCATCTTGTAGGCGTCGATGGCCTCGCCGAACCAGCCGCCGTTGAACGCCACCCGCGCGAAATGCAATTGCGTGCTGAACGGCGCGGATTCGTTTGCGGCGGCCTGCTCCAGATGCCGCATGGCGGTCTGCTTGTCGCCCAGCGCATCGGCCGCGCGTCCCCGCATGGCATGCAGCTCGGGGAACTCAACCTGCGTATCGAGCGCGATGTCGGTCAGGTCGATCACTTCCTTGTGGTTGCCCGCCACCAGCGCGGCCCGCACGCCCAGGCGCATGGCGCGCTCAAAGGCGCGCTGCGCGCGCACGCCGGCCAGGGCATCGGGATTGAGCAGGCGGTGCGCGCAGATGCGCTCGGCGGCATCGCGCAGGCGGCCTTCCTCCAGCGCCTGCCCGCCCTCCTCGGCCCAGGCCGCGGACTGCGTGCGCAGCCAGTCGCAAATGTCTTCCTGCTCGCTGTCGGCCAGCTTGCAGGACACGGCCAGCGCGGCCGCGGCCATGATGCAGCCGCGCCAGGTCGCTTCCTTGACCAGCTCCAGCGCCTCGAAGTCCTTGAGCGCCGGCGATTCGGCGGCCAGCGCGCGCAGACCCGCGCGGTCTCCCGCGATCAGCCGGTCGCGCCACAGCATCGCGAAGCTGCGGCCATGCGACGGAATCGCCGCGCGCACTTCATGCACCCAGCGCAAGACGGCGTCCATGTCGCTGCCCGCCTGCAGCAGCGACAGCACGGTGTCGGCCGCCTCGGTGGCGGTCGCGTCCTGCGGCGAGGAAATACGGAATAGCTGCTTCCAGTTGCCCAGCGCCTCGTCCACGAACCCCAGGTGGCCGGCGGAAATAGCCGCGATGCGCACGATTTCCGGCGTTTCGATCTCGTCGCCCAGCAGGCCGGCGGCCAGCGAGTGCGCGACTTCGTGGCGGCCCAACTTGAAATGGTTGCGCATCAGGATCTGCTCGGCCTTGCTGCCGGTGGCCAGCGCGCCGTCCGCGCCATCCAGCAGCGCCAGCGAACCTTCGTAGTCGCCCAGTTCCTCCTGGATGCGGGCGAACAGCAGCGTGTGGTCCGGCAGGCCCGGATGGCGGCGCAGCACGTCGCGCAGGCGGCGCGAGGCCTCGCGCAGTTCGCCCGCGTCCCAGAGCTTCTCGATGCGTTCGGCGCTTTCCTCGGCGCCCAGCTTGGGCACGGCCGCCTGCGGCGTGGAGGCGCTCATGCGCGGACGCACGAAGGTCTTGAACCATTCGGTGTACAGGCGCTCGGCGAACAGCGGGGTGTAGTGCGTCAGGTCCAGCCCGCCGTCTTCCAACGCGTCGGCCTGGCCAATCTTGTTCATCAGCGGCGTCGGGTCGTAGCAAGGCACGCCGATCTGCTGCGCGCTGGCGGTCACGGTGGCGATCAGTTGCGCCCGTTGCTCGATCGGCACGTTGTCGGGCGTCATGGCGTTCACATGCGTAACGAATACCACCTTGTCGCGGCCCAACAGGTCGACCAGCGCCTGCATCTGCTGCGCGATCTCGTCGTCCGTCTGTTCGCGCTTGACGATGCGCGCGAGCAGGTCGCGGTTGTCCGCCGACAGGCCCTTGAAGACAGCGTCCTGGTCCAGCCAGGCGCGGCGCTCGGCCAGCCGCTCGTCGCTGGCCTGCGACCAGAACGTGCGGGTGCGCGCACGGTCGGCGAAGAATTCGCTGAAGTAGCGCACCAGGTAGTTGGACTGGATGGGATAGCCGTCAACGGTCAGCAGCTTGCGCGACGACAGCTCGACCATGTACAGGTCGGCCGGCTTGTGCGCGCCGCGCCGGGCCTGCTCGCCGTTGGACGGACGGAAGATCACGCGCTGCACGTCGGCGGGAATCTCGGCCTGGCCGAACATGAAGCGGGCCTGCTGCAGCGCCTCGGCGCTGGTGTGCACGAAGCCGTAATTGCGGCCGAGCTGCTGCTTGATCGGGTAGCGTCCCACGGCATCGCGCAGCGGTGTGTGGATGCGGCAGGTGCCAATCGGGGCGATGGTAAAGGCAGTCATTCCGGGCCTCTCCTGTGTTGATGGGTTGCGGGCCTGGACTCAGAGCGTCCAGTACAAGAGGTCGGACTGAAGCCGGCGGCTATCGAGCACCGACTTCAGGTCGCACACCATGCCGCCGGCCTTCACCAGCGCCGGCAGGTCTTCCCAGATGGTGTCCATGGTTTGGCGGTGCGGCACCGCCAGGATCAACACGTCCATATCGCGGAACTGGTCGCGGTCCACGAGACTGATGCCGTACTCATGCCGCATCTGCTCGGCGTCGACCATCGGATCGCATGCCACTGGCGTGATGCCGTAGTCGCCAAGGGCGTGATACAGGTCCACCACCTTCGAATTGCGGATGTCAGGCACGTTTTCCTTGAACGTCATGCCCAGGATGCCGACCCGGGTCGAAGCGTTCAGCCGGCCATTGCGGGCCAGGGTCTGCACCACGCGCGCGGCGACGTGGCTGGCCATGCCGTCGTTGATGCGGCGGCCCGACAGGATCACCTCCGGGTGGTAGCCCAGCTCCTGCGCCTTGGACGTCAGGTAGTACGGGTCCACGCCGATGCAATGGCCGCCGACCAGGCCTGGCGTGAACTTGAGGAAGTTCCACTTGGTGCCCGCGGCCGCCAGCACTTCGGCGGTGCGGATGCCGACCAGGTCGCAGATCTTGGACATCTCGTTCATCAGCGCGATGTTGATGTCGCGTTGCGTGTTCTCGAGTACCTTGGCGGCTTCGGCCACCTTGATTGACGAAGCGCGATGCACGCCCGCGTCGATGATCCGCTCGTAGACGCCGGCGATGATCTCCAGCGATGCCGCGTCCTGGCCGGACACGATCTTGACGATCTTCTCCAGCGGATGTTCGCGGTCGCCCGGATTGATCCGTTCGGGGCTGTAGCCGAGCTTGAAGTCGATACCGCAACGCAGGCCCGACGCCTTTTCCAGCTCGGGGCCGCAGATTTCCTCGGTCGCGCCGGGGTGCACCGTGGACTCGAACACCACGATGCAGCCGGGACGCAGCACCGGGCCGATCGAGCGGCAAGCGCGCACCAGCAGGGAAAAATCGGGGTTGTTTTTTTCATCGACGGGCGTCGGCACGGCAACGACGAAGAAGTCGCAACCGGCCAGTTCGCTCACCTGGTCGGTGAACAACATGGGGGACGCCAGCAAAGCATCGCGCTCGATCTCGCCGGTCCAGTCCTCTCCCTCTTTCAGGCTCTTGATTCGCCGTTTGTCCACGTCGAAACCGACGACATCAAAGCGCCTGGAAAATGCCACGGCCACGGGCAGGCCGACATATCCCAGACCGCACACTGCGATTCTGTTTACCACGGGGGACCTCACTGTTTACGTCGTGTCGAGGACAATGGAAACCCGCACCCAGGCACTGGTAATCGATGGGGAATCGAATGGTATTTACCTGCCTGGGCGAAGATGCCTTGTTCAGGATTAATTACAACTCGATACCCTGTTATACGTGTGGGCAGCGAGCCAACGAATCGTAAGCCGGGCCAACAGCAAATTTTTTTCTAAAAGTTTTCATCGCTGTGGAAATAAGTCCGCAAGGTTCGTAATAAACCCGGGGAAATCCCTCAATCAATCGTTCTCCACATACAAATGGAAATAGATGAGATTGTTTGTCTTGTAAGAAAATTTATAAAGAAGTTTTCCTATCTTGGATTAATCAAACCGCAAGAAATAAGCATGCCACGGACCGCTTCTTTAAATTCCCGGGAAAATGTCTTTATTGCAACTTCAAGTCACGGATGGGATTCGGATCAGTGGCAAATATCGTGGTAGGGGTAAATCGGCACAATCCTTTTCTGGCGCCCGGCTCCAACCGCATGCGGGTTCCCGACGCGCGAAAAAAAGCCCCGGAACCGCCAGGGTCCGGGGCCATGCCTCAGGCACGCCGCGTCGGGCGCATCGCCTGTTTACTGCAGCAGGCTGCGCAGCATCCAGGCGTTCTTTTCGTGCACGTCCAGGCGCTGCGTCAGCAGGTCGGCGGTGGGCTGGTCGTTGGCGGCGTCGGCCTTCTCGAAGGCGGCGCGGGCGGTCTTGGCGACCGATTCATTGGCGTTGACCAGCAGGCGCACCATTTCCAATGCTTCCGGCACCGACTCCGGCTCGGCGATGGACGACAGCTTGGCGTACTCGCGGTAGGTGCCCGGCGCATAGTGGCCCAGCGCGCGGATGCGTTCGGCGATGCTGTCCAGCGCGTTCCACGACTCGGTGTACTGGGTCATGAACATCAGGTGCAGGGTGTTGAACATGGGCCCCGTGACGTTCCAGTGGAAGTTGTGCGTCATCAGGTACAAGGTGTACGAGTCGGCCAACAGCTTGGACAATTCACCGGCCACGGCGGCGCGGTCCTTGTCCGAAATGCCGATGTTGATGCGCGGAACGCTGGGGGTCTTCTTGGAGGACTTTGCCATTGCTAGCTCCCTGTGGGGTTGGTAGACAAAACGAGGATAACATCGCGATTGCGACAATCCGGCCCAAAGGCCGGCCGGCGCAAGGCGGCTTGATCGAGCGCAAATGCACTCGCAATTTCAATCCTGCACTGCTGCGGCTTCGTCCGACAGCATCCGCACGCCCGGCAGTTCGCATTCGTAGACGGCCTGGGCCAGCGCCTCGATCGCCGCCAGGCGCGGAAAACTGCGGCGCCATGCCAGCACCACGCGGCGCTCGGGCACGTGGCCTTCGAACGGCAGATAGCGCAGCAGGCTGTTGGACGGCGGCTGCTCCGGCACCGCCGTCACCGGCAGCACCGTCACGCCGATGCCGGCCGCGACCATATGGCGGATCGTTTCCAGCGACGAACCCTCGAAGGTGCGCTGAATGCCGTCGCTCGCGGCCGAGAAGCGCGACAGCTCCGGACACACCTCCAGCACCTGGTCGCGGAAACAGTGGCCGCTGCCCAGCAGCAGCATGGTCTGCTGCTTCAGGTCCTGCGCGTCGATCGATTCGCGCTGCGCCAGCTCGTGGTCTTGCGGCACCGCCACCACGAACGGCTCGTCGTACAGCGGCTGCATCACCAGCCCCGCTTCCGGCAGCGGCAACGCCATGATGGCGCAATCGATCTCGCCCTGGCGCAGCAACTCCACCAGCCGCACGGTGAAGTTCTCCTGCAGCAGCAGCGGCATCTGCGGGGTGCGGCCGATCTGCACCGGCACCAGGCGCGGCAGCAGGTACGGGCCGATGGTGTGGATCACGCCAACCCGCAACGGACCGGCCAGCGGGTCATGCCCCTGGCGCGCGATCTCCTTGATGCTGGCGCTTTCCTCCAGCACCTTCTGGGCCTGGGCGACGATGCGCTGCCCGATGGGCGTCACGCCCACCTCGGCCCCGCCCCGCTCGAACAGCGTCACGCCCAGCTCGTCCTCGAGCTTGCGGATCGCCACCGACAGCGTGGGCTGGCTGACGAAACAGGCCTCGGCCGCCCGGCCGAAATGGCGCTCACGGGCCACGGCCACGATGTATTTGAGTTCGGTCAGAGTCATGGACTGGGCCCCGGGGGTTGGGCGCCGGCCCGATGGGCGGCGCTGGAAAATGAAAAGGTCATCGCAAACCCATCCGTCAGGTGCGCAGGAAGTCTTCCCTGCCCCGCATCCAGCGGGCCAGGTGCGCCTGGACGGCGGCGGGATGTTCGGCGCGCAGCCAGACCGCGGCGTCGCGCGCCTGCTCGGCGATCTCGGCATCGGTTTCCAGGTCGGCAAAGCGCAGCAGCGCCATGCCCGACTGGCGCGTGCCCAGGAATTCACCGGGGCCGCGTTGTTCCAGGTCGCGGCGCGCGATCTCGAAGCCATCGGACGTCTCGAACATGGCGCGCAGGCGCTCGCGCGCCACCTGCGACAGCGGCGTCTGGTAGAGCAGCACGCAGACGGATTCGGCGGTGCCGCGCCCCACCCGGCCGCGCAACTGGTGCAGTTGCGCCAGGCCGAAGCGCTCGGCGTGTTCGATGACCATCAGCGAGGCATTGGGCACGTCCACCCCGACCTCGATCACGGTAGTGGCCACCAGCAGGTCGATCTCGCCCTCGCGGAAGGCCTGCATCACGGCGGCCTTCTCGGCCTGCGGCAGGCGGCCATGCACCAGGCCGATGCGCAGGTCCGGCAGGTCCACCCGCATGCCCTCATAGGTATCGACCGCGGTCTGTAGCTCCAGGGCCTCGCTTTCCTCGACCAGCGGACAGACCCAATAGGCCTGCTGGCCGCCGCGCGCGGCCTGCGCGATGTGGGCGATGACTTCCTCGCGCCGCGCGTCCGACACCAGCTTGGTCAGCACCGGCGTGCGCCCCGGGGGCAGTTCATCGATCACCGACACGTCCAGGTCGGCGAAGAAGGTCATGGCCAGCGTGCGCGGAATCGGCGTGGCGCTCATGTTGAGCTGGTGCGGCACGATGCGGCCGCGCACGGTCTCGCCCTTGCGCGTTAGCGCCAGGCGCTGGCCGACGCCGAAGCGATGCTGCTCGTCGACGATCGACAGCCCCAGGCGATGGAATTCGACGTGGTCCTGGATCAGGGCCTGGGTGCCCACCACCAGTTGCACGCTGCCGTCGGCCGCGGCGGCGGCGGCCTCGCGGCGCGCCTTGGCGGTCAGGCTGCCGCTGAGCCAGGCGACGTTCACGCCCAGCGGCTGCAGCCACGACACCAGCTTGCGGAAATGCTGTTCGGCCAGGATTTCGGTGGGCGCCATCAACGCCACCTGCGCGCCGCCGGCGATGGCCTGGGCCGCGGCGATGGCGGCGACCACGGTCTTGCCGCTGCCGACGTCGCCCTGCAGCAGGCGGTGCATGGGATACGGCCGCGCCAGATCCGCCGAGATTTCGGCCACCACCCGCTGCTGCGCGCCGGTCAGCTTGAACGGCAGCGCCTGGTACAGCCGGTCCACCAGGCCGCCCGGCTCGTCGCGCACCGGCAGCGCCTCGGCTTCCTTGGCGCGGCGTGCGGCGCGCGCCGCGGCCAGCGACAGTTGCTGGGCCAGCAGTTCATCGAACTTGATGCGGCGCCAGGCCGGATGTACCCGGTCCAGCAGCGCTGCTTCCGATTCCCCCTGCGCGGGCGTGTGCAGCGCGCGGATCGCCGGCGCGAATGGAGGCAAGTCGTAACGCGCCAACGCCTGCGGCGGCAAGGTATCGGACAGGTCGGCGCGGTCGAGCGCCTGGGCGATGGCGCGCCGCAGCGTCAACTGCGGCAGGCCCTCGGTGCTGGGATAGACCGGCGTCAGGGCGGTAGGCAGCGGCGCGTCGGCATTGGTCAGGCGCGGATGCACCATCTCGCGCCCGAACAGGCCGCCGCGCACGTCGCCGCGCGCGCGCAGGCGCCTGCCGACCGTGACCTGCTTCTGTTGGCTGGGATAGAAGTTCAGCCAGCGCAGTTGCAGCTCGCCGCTGTCATCGGCCAAGGTGGCGGTGAGCTGGCGGCGTGGCCGGTACAGGACTTCGGACTTGGTGATCTCGCCTTCGACCTGGCCGGCAAAGCCCGGCCGCAACTGGCTGATCGGCATGACGCGGGTTTCGTCCTCGTAGCGCAGCGGCAGGTGCAGCACGAAGTCCTCGGGCAACACCAGGCCCAGGTTACGCAGCTTGCGCTCCGTATCCGTCATGGCTTTGCCGGCGCCTTTGGAATCGGCGCCGGATCGCTTGGTTGCCACAGCCGCGGCCGGCATATGGGATGAAACCCCTGGGAAAAACGCGCGTTGGCGTTACAGGACCAGGATCGCCTCGACCTCGAACTGCGCGCCCTTGGGCAGGCTCGCCACGCCCACGGTCGAACGGGCCGGGAACGGCTGCGGGATCAGCTCGGCCATGATGGCGTTGGCGGCGGTGAACTTGCCCAGGTCGGTCAGGAACAGCGTCAGCTTGACCACGTTATCGAGCGTGCCGCCGGCGGCCTCGACCACTGCCTTCATGTTGGCGAAGGCCTGGCGCACCTGCGCATCGAAATTCTCGGACACAAGGTCACCGGTACCGGGCTCGAGGCCGATCTGGCCTGACAGGTAGACGGTCTTGCCGCCGCTGACGGCAACCGCTTGCGAGTAAGGGCCGACGGCGGCGGGCGCGGCGTCGGTATGGATGATTTGCTTGCTCATGGGCGGAATCCTTCTGATGACGGATAGCTACAACTATCGGATTTTAATCGGCAATAGGGTTTTGCGAAAGGCGGGCCTGGCGGCAGGCGGGTTTGGCGACACGCGCGACGCCAAGGAAACCCTGAACCATCCATGTTACCCACTCTTGGGCGCCGAAAAACAGCGCCTGGGCGGCGCCCGCCCCGGCACGGGTCCTGGTTTGCGTCGAAGCAGGATGCTCCAACCGCTCAGGCCGCGGGCCGCCGCCCGCTGCTGCCCGGCATTGGCGGGGTCCCGCCGATCTCGGCCCGGCTGGCCCACAGCAGGTCATACAGCGCCTGCGCCGCCAGCGGCAGGCTGCGCCCCTGGCGCCACACCAGATACAGCGGCCGCAACAATGCCTTGCCGGCCAACGGCACGATGCGCAGGTCGGGGCCGCCGAAGTGGAACAGCGTCATCGCCGGCACCACCGCCACGCCCAGGCCGGCCCGCACCAGCCCGGTGACGGTGGCCAGGTGTTCGACCTCGAACACCGGCGGCGGCGCGTCCGCGCCGAAGGCCCCGTCCAGGTGCTTGCGCACGCTGCTGTTGCGCGCCAGTTGGATCACCGCGTGCCGTGCCACGTCGCGCAGGCGCACCCGTGCCATCGCCGCCAGCGGATGATCGGCCCGGCACACCAGGAAATAGCGGTCCGCGTGCAGGAATTCGCTGTCCAGGTCGCTCATATCGGGTCGCCGCGAGGCCACCGCGAAATCCACCTGGCCGTCACGCACCATGTCCAGGCAGGGATCGAGCAAGGCATCGCGCAGGTCCACCGCGATGCCGGGATGGGCGGACCGGAAACGCGCCAGCAAAGGCGGCAGCCACCCCGCCGCCAGCGATGGCAGCGCGGCCAGCGCCACCCGCCCCCGGCGGCGGGCGGCATGGTCGCGCAAGTCTTCCATCACCAGATCCATGTCGGCCAGCAGGCGGCGCGCCGAGGCGTCCAGTACGCGTCCCTCCGCGGTCAGTTCCACGTTGCGGGTATTGCGATCGAACAGGCGCAGGCCGGCGCTGTCCTCCAGTTGCCGGATCAATGCGCTGAAGGCCGGCTGCGTCAGGTGGCAGCGCTGGGCGGCGCGGGTGAAGTGCCTCTCGTCGGCCAGGGCCACGAAAGCGCGCAACTGCCGGGCGGATAGATTCATGGTTTTTCTGGATTAATTGATCCGATATTTCTATTTTACGGATGATCGGGCGCTGCCTATAGTGGGCCTCCGGCTTCCCCTGAACGATGGTTATGTCCTCCAGTCCCCTGCTCATCGGCTGCGCTTCCGGCTTTTCCGGCGACCGCAGCGACGGTGCCGCCGCCGTGGTGCGATCGCTGATCGCCCGGGGTGGCGGCACGCTCATCTTCGAAACGCTGGCCGAACGCACCCTGGCGTTGGCGCAACTGGCGCGCAACGCCGATCCGCGCCAGGGCTACGAGCCGCTGCTGGACGAACTGGTGGCGCCGGTGCTGGCCGACTGCCTGCGCCACGGCATCGCCATCGTCAGCAATTTCGGCGCCGCCAATCCGGCGGGCGCGGCGCGCCGCATCGCCGAACTGGCCGCGCAACAGGGCCTGCCGGCGCCGCGCATCGCCGTGATCCATGGCGATGCGCTCGACGCGCCGGCGCAGCGCGAACTGTTGCGCCAGCGCCTGGGCGCAGCGCTCGACGGCGTCGATGTGGTCAGCGCCACCGCCTACCTGGGCGCCGCCGAGATCGCCCAGGCCCTGGCGGCGGGCGCGCAGATTGTCGTGGCCGGCCGCGTGGCCGACCCCTCCCTCACGCTCGGGCCGGCGCTGGCCCATTTCGGCTGGCAACTGGACGATTGGCCGCGCCTGGGCCGCGCCACCATGGCCGGCCACATGCTGGAATGCGGCCTGCAGGTCAGCGGCGGTTATTTCTGCGTGCCCGGGCTGAAGGACGTGCCGGACGTGCACGCCGCCGGCTTCCCCATCGCCGAAATCCAGGCCGACGGCGAATTCGTCATCGGCAAGGCCGCCGACACCGGCGGCATGGTGGATGCCCGCACGGTCAAGGAGCAACTGCTGTACGAGGTCCACGACCCCGCGCGTTACCTGACCCCCGATGTGGTGGCCGACCTGAGCCAGGCGCGGGTCGAGGAACTGGGCCGCGACCGCGTGGCCGTGCGCGGCATCACCGGCCACGCCCGGCCAGCCGAGCTCAAGGTCAACGTCTGCTATCACGGCGGCTGGCTGGCCGAGGCCGAGATCTCCTATGCCGGCGTGCAGGCCGAAGCGCGCGCGCGCCTGGCCGCCGACATCGTCAAGCGGCGGCTGGGCGCCGCGCTGCGCCTGCGCGCCGACTTGATCGGCGCGGTCAGCATTCTCGACAACGACGAAGGCGCCCTGCGCCAGGGCCGCGCCGACGGCCATGCGCGCGACGTGCGCCTGCGCCTGGCCGGCGAGCACGCCGACCGCGCCGTGGCCGAGCGCGTGCTGCGCGAAGTGACCGCGCTCTACACCTGCGGACCGGCCGGCGGCGGCGGCGTCCGCACGGCGCTGCGCCCGCGCCTGAACATGGTGTCCTGCACCATCCCCCGCGATGCCGTGGCCAGCGGCTGGCGCTTCCTGGACGAGATCACAGCATGACCGCCCCATTGACAGCCGTTCCCCTGTACCGCCTTGGCCACAGCCGTTCCGGCGACAAAGGCGACACTTCCAATCTCAGCCTCATCGCCTGGGACCCCGAATGCTACGCGGTGCTGGCGGCGCAGGTAACCGAGGCGCGCGTGGCCGACTGGTTCGCCTACCGCCATCCGGCCCGCGTCACGCGCTACCTCCTGCCCACCCTGCACGCCATGAATTTCGTGCTTGAAGGCGTGCTCGATGGCGGCGTCAATGACGCCCTCAACCTGGACGCCCACGGCAAGAGCCTGTCTTTCCGTCTGCTGGACATGACCGTACCGGTCAGCCCGGCGCTGGCCGCGCGCCTGCCCGACATTGCCTGCGACTACCCGGCCCCGGCCTGACTCCGCTTCCCCCACCACGACAACAACACCCAAACAGGAGACACACCATGCGCTTTACCCTCAAGGGCCGGCTGGCCCTGCTGCTGGCGGCCCTGCCGCTGACGGCCCTGGCCCAGGGCGGCCCGGCCGCCGACTTCCCCAGCAAACCCATCACCTTCATCGTGCCATTCGCCGCCGGCAGCGCCACCGACCAGATCGGCCGCGCCATCGGCCAGGGCGTCACCGAACAGACCGGCCAGGCCGTGGTGATCGAGAACAAACCGGGGGCCAGCGCCATGATCGGCGCCTCGGCCGCCGCCCGCGCGGCGCCGGATGGCTACACCATCCTCATCACCACCAACACCACCCAAGCCGCCAACGAGCATCTGTACAAGACGCTGACCTATCATCCGGTCAAGGACTATGCGCCGATCTCGCTGCTTGGCAAGGGTGGCCAGATCATGGTCGTCAACCCCAGCTCCAGCGCCAAATCGGTGGGCGATTTCCTGGCGCTCGCACGCCAGTCGCCCGGCAAGCTCAGTTTCGGCAGCGGCAGTTCCAGCAGCCGCATCGCCGGCGAACTGCTGCAACAGATGGCCGGCGTGCAACTGCTGCACGTGCCCTACAAGAGCAACCCGCTGGCCGTCACCGACCTGCTCGGCGGCCAGATCGACATGATGATCACCGACACCGCCACCGGCCTGCCCCAGGTCAAGTCCGGCAAGCTGCGGGCGCTGGGCGTGACCGGCAAGGCGCGTTCGCCGCTCGCGCCGGACGTGCCCACCATCGCCGAATCCGGCGTCCCGGGCTACGAGATGGGCTACTGGTTCGCGGCCTATGCGCCGGCCGGCACGCCGCCGCAGGTGGTCAAGCGCCTGAATGAACTGCTGGTCAAGGCCACCCGCAGCGCGCCGGCCAAGCAGTTCTATGGCCAGACCGGCACCGATCCGGCCACTTCCACGCCCGAAGAACTGGCGCAATTCCAGCAAGCCGAATCGAAGAAGTGGGGCGAGATCATCAAGAAGGCCGGCATCCAGCCGGAATGACCTTCCCGGGCAGTGCGCGCCGCTGCGCCTGCCCTGGCGCCTTTAGTGCAAGGCCGGAAGCAAAAAGCCCCGCCGCAGATGCGACAGGGCTTTTTTTTTTGGAGCGGATGAAGCGCGACTTATTTGTCGACGAAGGCGCGCTCGACCACGTAATCGCCCGGCTGGCCCACGCCCGGCGACACCACGAAACCGCGCTTGTCCAGCATGGCGCTGATGTCGGCCAGCATATGCGGGCTGCCGCAGATCATGGCGCGATCAGTTTCCGGGTTGATCTGGGGAATGCCGATGTCTTCGCACAGCTTGCCGCTTTCCATCAGCTCGGTGATACGGCCCTGGTTGCGGAACGGCTCGCGCGTGACGGTCGGGTAATAGACCAGCTTTTCGCGCACCACATCGCCGAAGAACTCGTTGTTCGGCAGTTCGTTCTCGATGAAGTCGGCGTAGGCCAGCTCGCTGACCCAGCGCACGCCGTGCACCAGAATGACCTTGTCGAAGCGTTCGTAGACGTCCGGGTCCTTGATGATGCTCATGAAGGGCGCCAGGCCGGTGCCGGTACCGAACAGGAACAGGTGCTTGCCAGGCTTGAGGTCGTCGACCACCAGCGTACCCACCGGCTTGCGGCTGACCAGGATGGTGTCGCCTTCCTTCAGGTGCTGCAGGCGCGAGGTCAGCGGACCGTTCTGCACCTTGATGCTGAGGAATTCCAGGTTCTCCTCGTAGTTGGCGCTGGCGATGCTGTAGGCGCGCAGCAATGGCTTGCCTTCGACTTCCAGGCCGATCATGACGAAATGGCCGTTGTGGAACCGCAGGGCCGCGTCACGCGTGGTGGTAAAGGAAAACAGGGTGTCGTTCCAGTGGTGCACGCTCAGCACGCGCTCGGTATTGAAAGCAGCCATGTCGTATCTAGTAAGGACGCGTCCGGTATTAGGGTTGTCCCTATTCTACAGGGACTCGATGATAATTGCTCTCATTATTCCGTAATACCTTTATGCCGTATTGATGAGGATCAACGGTCTTAGCTCAAGTCTTACAGTGAGTTGAACATGATAAGACTTCCTGTTATCGTGCCGCTCTGACTTGATAATCATTTTCGTTAGCAGACCGTTTTGAGCCGCCGCGGCGTTCTCGCCGTCGCGTTTCCCTTGCCGGAGTTCCCTTCATGTCCATGCGTCCCCAAATGACCAACCTGCTGCGCGCCCTGGCCCTGGCCGGCGCCGCCGCCTTTGCCGTCCCGGCCCACGCGGCCGGGGAAGTCAGCCTCTACACCACCCGGGAACCCAAGCTGATCCAGCCCCTGCTGGACGCCTTCACCAAGGAAAGCGGCATCAAGGTCAACACCGTGTTCGTCAAGGACGGCCTGCTCGAGCGCGTCAAGGCCGAGGGTGCCAAGTCGCCCGCCGACGTGCTCATGACCGTCGACATCGGCAACCTGCTCGACCTGGTGGACGGCGGCGTGACGCAGTCGATCAAGTCGCCGACGCTGGAATCGGTCATCCCGGCCAACCTGCGCGGCGCCGATGGCAAGTGGTACGCCCTGTCGCTGCGCGACCGCGTGCTGTACGTCGAAAAGGACCTCAAGCTGGAATCCTTCCGCTACGAAGACCTGGCGGACCCGAAATGGAAAGGCAAGGTCTGCATCCGCTCGGGCCAGCATCCCTACAACACCGCCATGGTCGCCTCCATGATCGCCCATGACGGCGCCGAAGCCACCGAAAAATGGCTGCGCGGCGTCAAGGCCAACCTGGCCCGCAAGGCCGCCGGCGGCGACCGCGACGTGGCCCGCGACATCCTGGGCGGCATCTGCGACATCGGCCTGGCCAACGCCTATTACGTCGGCCACATGAAGAACGCCGAACCCGGCACCGACGCCCGCAAGTGGGGCGACGCCATCAAGGTGGTCCGCCCGACCTTCGCCAACGAAAAGAGCGGCGGCACCCACGTCAATGTCAGCGGCGCGGCCGTCGCGGCCTACGCGCCCAACAAGGACAACGCCATCAAGCTGCTGGACTTCCTGGTGTCCGAACCGGCGCAGGCGCTGTACGCGCAGGCCAACTACGAATACCCGGTACGCAAGGGCGTCAAGCTCGACCCGGTCATCGCCAGCTTCGGCGAGCTGAAGGTCGATCCCCTGCCCCTGACCGAGATCGCCAAGTACCGCAAGCAAGCCAGCGAGCTGGTGGACAAGGTCGGTTTCGACAACTAAACGCGGCAAGGCGGCGCCCACGGGCGCCGCCTCGCGGCACTCAGGCCTGCCCTTGCCCGCCCGGAAATCCCCGGAGCGGGCGACGGCAGGCCTTGACGCTACTATAGGCGCCTGCCGCGCGGCGCCTTTCCCGCAGTAACCCTTGTAAGCATGCATACAGATTCCCTGCCCCGGCCGCTGCGTTTGCGCTGGGCTGAACGCGGTTCCGGCTGGCTGGCCGGCGCCGCCCTGATCGGCCTGGCGGTGCTGGCACCGGTATTGACCCTGGTCTGGTGGGCGCTGGGCGGCGACCTGTCGCATTGGCGGCACCTGGCCACCTATGTCCTGCCGCAGGCGCTGGCCAACACAGCGGCGCTGCTGGCCGGCGTCGGCGTCCTGGTGACCTTGCTGGGCACCGGCGCGGCCTGGCTGGTGACGGCGTACGAATTCCCCTCGCGGCGCGCGCTGACCTGGGCCCTGCTGCTGCCGCTGGCGGTGCCCACCTACATCATCGCCTTCGCCTACCTGGACCTGCTGCATCCGATCGGCCCGGTCCAGGGCGCCATCCGCGCGCTGCTGGGCTATGACAGCCCGCGCCAGTTCCGGCTGCCCGACCTGCGCTCGATCTACGGCGCCATCTTCGTGCTGGGCTTCGTGCTGTATCCCTACGTATACCTGAGCACCCGCGTCATGTTCATGACGCAGGCCGCCAGCCTGCTGGAAGCGGCCCGCACGCTGGGCGCCGGCCGCTACGCCGTGTTCTTCCGGGTGGCGCTGCCGCTGGCGCGCCCGGCCATCGTGGTCGGCGTCAGCCTGGCGCTGCTGGAAACCCTGAACGACATCGGCGCCTCGGAATTCCTGGGCGTGCAGACGCTGACCGTGTCGGTCTACACCACCTGGGTCACGCGCTCGGACCTGGCCGGCGCGGCGCAGATCGCGCTGACCATGCTGGCCATTGTCATCGGCCTGATCCTGCTCGAACGCCATGGCCGCAAGCGCCAGCGCTACGCCAACACCCAGCGCATGCGGCCGATGCAGCCGCGCCGCCTGCGCGGCCCGGCCGCGCTGCTGGCGCTGGTGCTGGGCTGGATTCCCGTGCTGGTTGGCTTTGCCGCGCCCGCCCTATACCTTGTGGTCGAAACCTACAAGCGCCTGCACCTGGTGGGCGGGGTTTCCAGCCAATTGCTCAACGGACTCGGCAATACGCTGATCGTGGCCTTCAGCGCCACCGTCGTGACGCTGGTCTGCGGCCTGATCGTGGCGTGGGCCGGCCGCACGCTGCGCGAAAGCGCCGGCTTCAATCCGGGGCGCGCCTGCGCGCGCGTGGCCAGCCTGGGTTATGCCGTGCCCGGCACCGTGCTGGCCATCGGCCTGCTGACGCCATTCGTCTGGATCGACACGGCCGTGGCCACGGTGTTCGGCGGCAATGGCCTGTTCCTGATGGGGTCGATGGCCGCGCTGGTGTGCGCCTATGCCATCCGCTTCCTGGCCATCTCCACCGGCGCGCTGGAAGCCGGGCTGGCGCGCATCCCGCCGTCCCTGGAACAGGCCTCGCGGCTGTTGGGCGAAAGTTCGGCCGGCACGCTGCGCCGCGTTCACCTGCCACTGCTGCGCCCGGCGCTGGCGGCCAGCGCCCTGCTGGTGTTCGTGGACGCCATGAAGGAATTGCCGGCCACGCTGCTGCTGCGGCCCATGAATTTCGATACGCTCGCCACCTGGCTCTATGCCGAGGCGGCACGGGGCACTTACGAAGAAGGCGCCGTCGCCGCGCTGGCCATCGTGCTGGCCGGGCTGCTGCCCGTCATCCTGCTGGCCCGCACCAATCTGAAAATGGGACATTGAACATCGTGCCCGATCTGCTCGAACTCGATCACCTCTCGCTGGCCTACGACACGCCCAAGGGCCTGCGCCCCGTGGTGCAGGACCTGACGCTGGGCCTGCCCGCCGGCCATATCGGCTGCCTGCTGGGCGAATCCGGCTGCGGCAAGACCACGGTGCTGCGCGCCATCGCCGGCTTCGAACCGGTGCGCGCCGGCCGCATCCTGCTCGATGGCACGGTCATTTCCTCGCCCGCCGAACAGGTCGCCCCGGAAAAACGCCGGGTCGGCATGATGTTCCAGGACTACGCGCTGTTTCCGCACCTGTCGGTGGCGCAGAACGTGGCCTTCGGGCTGCGCCGCCTGGATCGCGCCGAACGCGCCCGCCGGGTCGAGGAAATGCTGGCCCTGGTCGGCCTGGCGCATGCCGCCAACAGCTACCCGCACGAGATATCCGGCGGCCAGCAGCAGCGCGTGGCGCTGGCGCGGGCACTGGCGCCCTCGCCCGACCTGCTGCTGCTGGACGAACCGTTTTCCAATCTGGACGTGGACACCCGTGAGCGTCTCGCCTTCGAGGTGCGCGAAATCCTCAAGACCACCGGCCACACCGCCATCCTGGTGACGCACAACCAGGCCGAGGCCTTCGCCATCGCCGACCGCATCGGCGTGATGGCGTCCGGGCGCATCGCGCAATGGGATACCCCCTACAACCTGCACCACCATCCCGCCGACGATTTCGTGCGCGATTTCATTCGGCGCGAAGCGCTGGTCGAACAGCGCGAACAGGTTTTCGCGCGCGGCCGCTGACCCAGGCGCCGCACACTGCCACGCCGACGCGCTGGCCGCGGCAAGCGCCGTCCGTGCGGCGCTGCCGACGCGGGCAACCGGCAGCCGACAGCCGGCCATGCCGCCGCCGGCTGCGGCCGATCAATCCGCCGACAGCTTCACTTTCTGCGACAGCGCCTTGAACGACTCGTGCTGGCTGCGGGTCAGGCGTTCCACCTCGGCTGGCGACGAGCCGTACGGCATGAAGCCGGCCTGCTCCAGCTTGTCCTTGACGTCCGGCATCGCCAGAGCGGCCTGGAACGCTTCGCTCAATGCGCGGGTGATTTCCGGCGGCATTCTGGCCGGGCCATAGACCGCGAACCACGGATCCACCACCGCCTCGCCGTAGCCCAGCTCGGCCAGCGTCGGCACGTCCGGCAAGGCCGGGGCGCGCTTGCTGCCGGTAACCGCCAGGGCGTGTACCTTGCCCGACTTGATGTGCGGCAGCGACGCCGGCAGATTGTCGAACATGACCGGCAGATGTCCGCCCAGCAGGTCGTTGAGGGCCTGCGCGCTGCCCTTGTAGGGAATGTGCTGCATGCCCGCGCCGGTCACCTGCTCGAACATCACGCCGGCCAGGTGCATCGAGGTGCCGGTGCCGGGTGTGCCAAAGGCGGTGCCCGGATGCTGCTTGGCATACGCCACCAGGTCCTTGACGCTGCCGACCTTGAGCGCCGGGCCGGTCTCGAGCACCACCGAGGACGCGCCCAGCATGCTGATGCCGGTGAAGTCCCTGGTCGGGTCGAACGGCATCGAGGGATAGACGAAGGGGTTCAGCGCATTGGTGGAAATGGCGCCGAAGCCGATGGTGTAGCCGTCCGGCGCGGCCTTGGCCACGGCGTCCATGCCGATGTTGCCGCCGGCGCCCGGACGGTTTTCGATGATGACGGGCTGGCCCAGTTTCTCGGCCACTTTCGCGCCGGCGGTGCGCGCCACCAGGTCGGTGGTGCCGCCGGCGGTGTACGGCACGATGAACACGATGGGCTTGGCCGGGTAGCCGGCGGCCTGCGCGGCAGTCGCGCCATGGACCAGCGCCAGCGCGGCCAGGCCGCGCAGCGCATTCAGGGTAAAGCGTTGCATGATGTCTCCATCCCGATTGTTATCACGTTAGGGATGCGCATCATACCGCCGCGCTAGCCAGGACGGCGCGGCACGTTCCAGCCCATGGACACCGGGGCGCGGGCCTCGCCCCGCCGCGGGCTCAGGCGCGTGGCGCGGGCAGCGGAATGAACTCGGTCTCGTCGCCCGGCACGGTCTGGCCGAAGCGGTTGCGCTGCCAGTCTTCCTTGGCCTGCTCGATGCGGTCCTTGCTGCTGGACACGAAGTTCCACCAGAGGAAGCGCGGGCCTTCCAGCGGCTCGCCGCCGAGCACCGCGAAACGCGCGTCGGTACAGGCGCGGATCTGCACCGGGCGGCCCGGGGCGAACACGATCAGGCGGCCGCTTTCGAAAACCTGCCCGTCCACCTCGACCGAGCCGATCGCCACGTAGGCGGCGCGCTCTTCGTGTTCCGCGGGCAACACGGTGACGGCGCCGGCCTGCAACTGCATGTCGCCATAGAACAGCGGCGAATGGGTCTTGACCTGCGACGTCTTGCCGAACAGCGAGCCGGCCACGACCTGCGCGCGCACGCCCTCGCCTTCGACCACCGGCTGGGCGTCCAGGCCGTAGTGGGTGAAGCCTGGATCGGTTTCCTCGTGGGCCTTGGGCAGGCCGACCCAGATCTGCAGTCCGGCCAGGCGCTGCGCGACCTGGCGGCTCTCGGGCGAGGACCGTTCGGAATGGACGATGCCGCGGCCGGCGGTCATCCAGTTCACCTCGCCAGGCAGGATGGTCTGGGTGTTGCCGGCGCCGTCGCGGTGCACCATCGAGCCTTCATACAGATAAGTCACGGTGGACAGGCCGATATGCGGATGCGGGCGCACGTCAATGCCCGAGCCGGCCGCGAATTCGGCCGGACCCATGTGGTCCAGGAATACGAACGGGCCGACGGTGCGGCGCTGCGCCGAAGGCAGCGCGCGACGGACTTCGAAGCCGCCCAGGTCGCTGGTGCGCGGCACCACCACGGTTTCGATCTGGCTGTCGCCGGGTTGGGACAAGGTGGACATGGGAATACTCCTGTAGGTTGGCCGACTTGAGACCATGTTAAGGCCCCGGGGGGCTTTGCTGAATCGCCTGCCGCGCGGCCCAAGCCGGTGCCCGGCCGGCCGCGCGTATCGAAAACAAGGCCGGACGGACCTTCAAGTCCGCCCGGCCGCCGGCCGTCAGGCCAGATCGAACACCAGCACCTCGGCGTTGTCGCCGCCGGACAGCGCCACCCGCGTTTCATCGCTGATGGCGACCGCGTCGCCGGCCGCCAGCGCCACGCCATTGACGGTCAGGCTGCCACGCGCCACATGCACCCAGGCGCGGCGGCCGGGGGCCAGTTCCAGCGTGGCCGACTCGTCGCCGTCGAACAGGCCGGCATAGAGCCGCACGTCCTGGTGGATCGTCATCGAGCCGTCGACGCCGTCGCCGGACACCAGGGCTTGCAGGCGGCCGCGCTTTTGCGCGTCGGTGAAGGCCTTTTCCTCATACTCCGGCGCAATGCCCGTGACGTTCGGCTCGATCCAGATCTGCAGCATGTGCGTTTCCTGGTCGGCGCGCGGATTGAACTCGGAGTGCATCACGCCGCGGCCGGCGCTCATCCGCTGCACGTTGCCGGGCTGAATGGTGGAGCCGCTGCCCATGCTGTCCTTGTGCGCGATGGCGCCATCCAGCACGTAGGTGATGATCTCCATGTCGCGGTGGCCGTGAGTGCCGAAGCCGCGGCCGGCGGCGATGCGGTCGTCGTTGATCACGCGCAGCGCGCCGAAGCCCATGTGGGCCGGATCGTAGTAGTTGGCGAACGAGAAAGTGTGGAACGAATCGAGCCAGCCGTGGTTGGCGTGACCGCGTTCGGCGCTACGGCGGAGGGTAAGCATGGTGGACTCCTGTTTCAAATAAATGAATGGTCTGGCTTGATCCGGCGCCTGCCTGCTTCGGTTTGGCGCCGGGCTGCTCGACCGGCATGAATGACATTGTGCGCGCACTACGAAGCCGGTTTGACGCTATGATTTGAAGAAACCATTCAAATTTTTTGAACGAAATTCCCAGGAGTCCGCCATGCAGCCGATCACGCCCGAATTGCTCATCCTGGTGGACGCCATCGCGCGCCACGGCAGCTTCGCCAAGGCGGCACGCGAGCTCGACAAGGTGCCCTCCGCCGTGACCTACGCGATCCGCAAGCTGGAGGACGGGCTGGATGTGCTGCTGTTCGACCGCTCGGGCCACCGGGCGCTGTTGACGCCGGCCGGCGAAGCCCTGCTCAAGGACGGACGCCACGTATTGCAGTCACTGGACGACCTGGCCTGCCGGGTCAAGCGTATCGCGACGGGCTGGGAGGTGGAATTGCGCATCGCGGTGAGCGCGGTGCTGCCCTGGCGGCCGCTGTACGATCTGGTCGAGGAATTCCAGGCGCTGGGCAGCGCCACCACGCTGCGCTTTTCGACAGAAGTGCTGAGCGGCAACTGGGACGCGCTGACCTCGAACCGCGCCGACCTGGTGATCGGCGCGGGCGCGGCGGGCGAGCCGACCGGGCCGTACCGTTCACAGACCATGGGGCAGGCGCAATTCGGCTTTTGCGTGGCCGCCCATCATCCGCTGGCGGCGCTGCCGCAACCGCTGAGCCGCGCCGACATCACGCGTTATTGCGCGGTGGTAGTGGCCGATACCTCGCGCAACCTGCCGCCACAGTCACGCGGCATCCTGGCGGAACAGCCGACGCTGGTGATGCCAACGATGCAGGCCAAGATCGAGGCGCAGATCCGGGGACTGGGCTGCGGCTACCTGCCGCTGACGCTGGCCGCGCCCTATCTGGCGCAGGGCTTGCTGGTGGTCTGCGATACCGACGAGGGCATGTCGCTGACCGAACACGTGGCGTATGCCTGGCGGGCCGAGGCGCCGGGCGAGGCCTTGAAGTGGTGGTTGCAGAAGCTGAAGTCGCCGCGCCTGTGCGAAGGTCTGCTGGGCATGGCGTAAGCGCCTTTCCGCCCGCGGGCGCGGCGCAGGCGGCGCCGCGCCGCCTGCGTGCCGCAGGCCGAAGCGCCCTATTCGTCTTCGATGCCGAGCTCGCGCAGCTTGCGGGTGATGGTGTTGCGGCCGATGCCCAGGCGCGAGGCGGCTTCGACGCGCCGGCCGCGGCTGGCGTCGAGGGCGCTTTGCAGCAGGATCTTCTCGAACTGGCGCGTCAGCGTGGCCATGACGGCGGGCTCGCCGCGTTCCAGGCGGTACTGGGCATCACGCAGTAGAGAGTCCTGCCAATTGCGCGGCGCGCCGTCTTCGGCGGCCACCGCGCCAGCCGGCGCCTGCTGCACCACGGTGCCGATCGCCTGCACGGGGCTGCCGGCTGGCGGGCGCGGCGACATGGCGCCGGCCGCGGGCGCGTGCTCCATGGCGCGGATCTCGGGCGGCAGATCGGCGCGTTCGACGGTCTGGCCGGGGGCCATGACGGTGAGCCAGTGGCAGAAGTTCTCCAACTGGCGCACGTTGCCGGGGAAGTCGAACTTGGTCAGCACCGCCAGCGCTTCCGGCGTCAGGCGCTTGACCGGCACACCCAGCGCGCGGGCGCTGGCGGTGAGAAAGTGGTTGGCGAGCGCGGGAATGTCCTCGACCCGTTCGCGCAGCGGCGGCAGGCGCAGGCGGATGACGTTCAGGCGGTGGAACAGGTCTTCGCGGAACAGCCCTTGTTCGACGCGCTGCTCCAGCGGCTGGTGGGTAGCGGCGACGATGCGCACATCGACCCGCACGGGCTGCGCGCCGCCGACCCGGTAGAAGCTGCCTTCGGCCAGCACCCGCAACAGGCGCGTTTGCAATTCGATCGGCATGTCGCCGATTTCGTCCAGGAACAGCGTGCCGCCGTGCGCTTCCTCGAAGCGGCCGCGGCGCAGCGTGTTGGCGCCGGTGAAGGCGCCGCGCTCATGGCCGAACAATTCGGCTTCCAGCAGGTCGCGCGGGATGGCGGCGGCGTTCAGGGCCACGAACGGGCCGCTGGCGCGCACGCCATGGCCGTGCAGCGCACGCGCCACCAGCTCCTTGCCGGTGCCGGATTCACCGGTGATCAGCACCGTGACCTTGGACTGCGCCAGCCGGCCGATGGCGCGGAACACCTCCTGCATGGCGGTGGACGACGATTGCGTCATCATCCAGCGCTCGTTGTTCTGCGCCTCGCCCTGCCCCTCCGGGCTTTCGGGCTGGGCCGATTCCTGCATGGCGCGCTGGATCAGCGCCACCGCTTCGTTGACGTCGAAGGGCTTGGCCAGGTAGTCGAAGGCGCCGCCCTGGAAGGCGGACACGGTGCTGTCCAGGTCGGCGAAGGCGGTCATGACGATGACCGGCAGGCCGGGATGGCGCTCTTTCAATTGGCGCAACAGTTCCAGGCCGTTGCCGCCGGGCATGCGGATATCGGAAACCAGGGCGACGGGCGTGTCGTGCGCCAGCGCATCGAGCACGTCGGCCGCCTGGGAGAAACTACGGGTGGGGACTCCGGCGCGGGCCAGGGCCTTTTCGAGGACCCAGCGGATGGCCTGGTCGTCGTCGACGATCCATACGGGTTTCATCAGTTTGCGGGCTCCATCGGTAGGACCAGGCGAAACTCGGTGCGCCCGGGTCGGGATTCAAATTCGATGATGCCTCCGTGCTGCTGCACGAAATCCTGGGCCAGGCTCAGACCCAGGCCGGTCCCGCCAGCGCGCGCGGTGACCAGGGGATGGAAAATGCGGTCGCGGATGTGCTCGGGCACGCCCGGACCGTTGTCGATGATGGACAGCTCCAGCGCCAGGCGATGCTGGCGGTGCGCCAGCATGACCTGCCGGGCGACGCGGGTGCGCAGCGTCACCACGCCAGGCGCCAGCCCAGGCACCTGCGGCCGCGCCACCAGCTCCTGGGCGGCATTGCGGGCCACGTTGAGCACCGCCTGCATCAGGCGCGCGGCGTCGCCTTTCAGGTCGGGCATGGAGGCGTCGTAGTCACGCACCAGCGTGACGTCATTGCGGAATTCGGCCTGGATCAGGGCGCAGACGCGCTCGCAGATCTCGTGGATGTTCACCGGCCGCGCGTTCAGCGGCACGCGCTGCGGGCCGCTCAGGCGGTCCACCAGCGCCTGCAGGCGGTCGGCTTCGGAAATGATGACCTGGGTGTACTCCGCCAGCGCCGCGCTCGGCAGCTCGGCTTCCAGCAGTTGCGCGGCGCCGCGCAGGCCGCCCAGGGGATTCTTGACTTCGTGCGCGAGATTGCGCAGCAACTCGCGGTGCGCCTCGATCTCGTCAACCAGGCGGTGGTTGCGGTCGGCCAGCACGCGTTGTTCGATCTCGCGGGTCTCGATCAGGGCGGGCCAGCGTTGGCCGCTCAATCCCACCGTGGTCACCGCCACTTCCACCGATTCGGTGGCGCGGCGCAATGACGCCAACTGCCTGACGTCGGCATACCTGCCGGCCGCGGCGCGGTCGATGGACGATTGGATGTTTTCCGGATTGTCGAACAGCGTGGCGGCGGAATGGCCGCATAGCTGCTTGCGGGAGCGGCCGAAAAGATCTTCGGCGGCCGCGTTGGCGTATTCGATATGCCCGCGTTCGTTGACCAGGAAAACGGACGTGGCAAGCAGATCGAGAGCTTCTACATTCATTTTCAACGTACCCGAATGACTACAAGGGGGAAATCGGCACACCGCCCGGCGGCGCCCTGCCCGCCGGCATGGGCCGGCGGGGCAAGCTGTCGGTCGGCGACCTGGCGGTGCGCGTGGTGTCGGCCCTGGTTTCTGCCTACATCATCGCGCTCCCCCAGCCACGGCCTCTGGCAATCAGAGGCTGTAGTACATGTCGAATTCGACCGGGTGCGTGGTCATGCGCAGACGGTTCACATCGGCCATCTTCAGGTCGATGTAGGCGTTGAGCATGTCGTTGCTGAAGACGCCGCCACGGGTCAGGAACTCGCGGTCGTTGTCCAGCGCTTCCAGCGCCTGCTCCAGCGAGGAGCACACGGTCGGGATCTTGGCGTCTTCTTCCGGCGGCAGGTCGTACAGATTCTTGTCGGCCGGATCGCCGGGGTGAATCTTGTTCTGCACGCCGTCCAGGCCGGCCATCATCAGGGCCGAGAAGGCCAGGTACGGGTTGGCCAGGGGGTCCGGGAAGCGCGCTTCGACACGGCGGCCCTTCGGGTTGCCGACGTACGGGATGCGGATCGAGGCCGAACGGTTGCGGGCCGAGTAGGCCAGCTTGACCGGGGCTTCGTAGTGCGGAACCAGGCGCTTGTACGAGTTGGTGCCCGGGTTGGTGATGGCGTTCAGGGCGCGGGCGTGCTTGATGATGCCGCCGATGTAGTACAGCGCGAATTCCGACAGGCCGGCGTAGCCGTTGCCCGCGAACAGGTTCTGGCCGTCCTTCCAGATCGACTGGTGCACGTGCATGCCGGAACCGTTGTCGCCGACGACGGGCTTGGGCATGAAGGTGGCGGTCTTGCCGTAGGCATGGGCCACGTTGTGCACGATGTACTTGACGATCTGGGTCCAGTCGGCGCGTTGCACCAGGGTGCTGAACTTGGTGCCGATTTCGAGCTGGCCGGCGCCGGCCACTTCATGGTGGTGCACTTCGACCGGCACGCCCATTTGTTCCATCAGCAGGCACATTTCCGAGCGCATGTCCTGGAACGAATCGACCGGGGGAACCGGGAAGTAGCCGCCCTTGACGGCGGGACGGTGGCCGGTGTTGCCGCCTTCGAATTCCAGGCCGGTGGACCAGGAGGCCTCTTCCGACTTGATCTTGACGAAGGTGCCGGACATGTCGGTGTTCCAGGTCACGCCGTCGAACACGAAGAATTCGGGCTCCGGACCGAAGTAAGCGGTGTCGCCCAGGCCGGAGGACTTCAGGTAGGCTTCGGCGCGCTTTGCCAGCGAACGCGGGTCGCGGTCGTAGCCCTTCAGGTCGGACGGTTCGACCACGTCGCACGACAGGATCAGGGTCGGCTCTTCGCGGAACGGATCCAGGTTGGCGGTGGACAGGTCGGGGATGAGCAGCATGTCGGAGGCTTCGATGCCCTTCCAGCCCGGAATCGACGAACCGTCGAAGGCCTGTCCGCTTTCCAGCTTGTCTTCATCGATCGCGCTCGTGGGCACCGACACGTGGTGCTCGCGGCCAACCGTATCGGTAAAGCGGAAATCCACGAATTTGACTTCGTTGTCGGCGATCTGTTTCAGGACGTCTTTCGGGCTTGCCATGTCATCTCCATTAGATAAAAGGGTCGAGGGCTGTGCCGCTCGACTGGCATAAAAGAAGGAAGCAATAAGCGTGCCAGGTTTTACCCCCGGGATTGCCCGGGGGAGGCGGCAAGGCGATGGGAAAATGTAGCACCATTCTGGTGCAAATGATGGGGCATGATTGCCCCATATTGGTGCTGAATTGCTACAGGAACATTTCCTGCAGGTCGTTCAGGAAGCGCCAGCCCAGCGGCGTGGCCCGCAGGCGGGTGGGATCGGCATCCAGCAGGCCCTTGTCGGCGGCTGCCTCCAATTGGTGCGCGATGGCCGCCAGCGACAGGCCGGTGCGCTCATTGAACAGCGTGGCCGCCACGCCGTCCTTCAGGCGCAGCGCGTTCAGCATGAACTCGAAAGGCAGTTCGTCGGGGCCGACCTGGCGGCTTTCCGCCAGGTGGCTGCCGTCGCGCGCGGCCACCGCCCGCATCCAGGACTCGGGGCTGCGCAGCCGGGCCTCGCGCACGATGCGGTCATGGAACGACAGCTTGCCGTGCGCGCCCGGCCCCAGGCCCAGGTAGTCGCCGAATTCCCAGTAGTTCAGGTTATGGCGGCAGCGCGCGCCCGGCCTGGCATAGGCCGAGACCTCGTAGCGCGCCAGTCCGGCCGCCGCCAGTTCGGCCTCGACCGCATCCTGCATGGCGGCACTGGTGTCATCGTCGGGCAGGTCTTCGGGCGGGAACTTGGCGAAGACGGTGTTGGGCTCCATCGTCAGGTGATACAGCGACAGGTGTTCGGTGCCAAAGCCGATGGCCTGGCGCAAGTCCTGCACGCAGGCCTCCAGCGTCTGCCCCGGCAATGCGAACATCATGTCCAGATTGACGCGCGGCGCGGCGCGCTGGGCCATCTCGATGGCGGCGCGGGCCTGGGCCGAGTCGTGGATGCGGCCCAGTTGCTTCAATTGGGCGTCATCGAAACTCTGGATGCCCAGCGAGAAGCGGGTCACGCCGCTGGCGGCATAGTCGCGGAAGCGCCCAGCTTCGGCGGTGCCGGGATTGGCCTCCATGGTGATTTCCGCGTCAGGCCAGACGTTCAGACAGGCGCGCAGCATCGCCAGCAGTTCATCCAGGCCGGCGGCCGACAGCAGGCTGGGGGTACCGCCGCCAATGAACACCGACACCACCTGGCGGCCCCAGATCGAGGGCAGCGCCTGTTCCAGGTCGCTGCGCAGCCCGTCCAGGTAGGCGCGCTCGGGAATCCCGCCGCCGGGCGCCGCATGCGAATTGAAGTCGCAGTAGGGACACTTGCGCACGCACCATGGCACATGCACATAGACCGACAACGGCGGCAGGCTGGTCAGGCTGGCGCCGGCCGGGGTGACCAGGCGCGGACGGGCCGCGCCCATGTCATTGCGGATGGGGATGGTAATGGACATTCGAGATCTTCCTGCGGGCGGCGCGCATGCGCCACGCGCTCAAGCCTGGTTCAGCTTGCTCAACAGTTCGCGCAAGGCGCGGGCGCGATGGCTGATGCGGTTCTTTTCCTCCGGCTCGAGCGCGGCGGCCGTCAGGCCCTGGTCGGGCAGATAGAAATGCGGATCGTAGCCGAAGCCGTTGGCGCCTTCCGGCTGGTCGATGATCTCGCCCTGCCACAGGCCTTCGCCGATCAGGGGACGCGGATCGTTTTCGGCGCGCACCAATGCCAGCACCGCCACGTAACAGGCGCTGCGATCGGTGGCCGCGGCCAGCTTTTCGACCAGCAGCGCATTGTTGGCCTGGTCGGACTTTTCGCCGCCATGCATCTTGGCATAGCGGGCGGAATATACGCCGGGCGCGCCGCCCAGCGCCGCCACGCACAAGCCGGAATCGTCGGCCAGCGCCGGCAAGCCGGTCAGGCGGCTGGCATGGCGCGCCTTGGCCAGGGCGTTTTCGACGAAGGTGACATGCGGTTCCTCGGCCTCGGGCACGCCGAGTTCGCCCTGGGGCACCAGCTCGATGCCGAGCGGCGCGAACAAGGCGGAAAACTCGCGCAGCTTGCCGGGGTTGTTGGAGGCCAGCACGACGCGGCGCAGGGAATCGGGAATCTTGGGAGAGGTCATGGCCGAAATTGTATAGGGCGCGGCGCCTATGCCTCGGCGCAACCCTGTCGCTGGCGCAACAACACCGAAATATTTCATAGTCAATATGGCCAATCTTGTCACTGATCGTATCTCAACGCCCCGGCGATGAACCCACCTCACGCTCTGCCCCGGCCGGACGCGGCCAGCGCGCCCCCTCTGTCCAACGGCGCCGCCGCGCCCGCCCCGGTCAGCCTGGCGGGCATTCTGCGCGAACGGCTGCTGCGGCCTCGCTTTCAGCCAGTCATCGATCTGTCGCACAGCCGCATCTATGGCCATGAAAGCCTGATCCGCGGCCCTGTCGACACGACCCTGCACTTTCCCGACGCCCTGTTCGCCGAAGCCCGCCGCCAGGGCCTGCACCCCCAACTGGAGCTGGCCAGCTTCCGCGCCGGCGCCCAGGGCTTCCACCAGCACGCCGCCGCCGGCAAATTGTTCCTGAACCTGTCGGGCTCGGCGCTGATCCACTATTGGACGCTGTGGGGCGACGAAATGCCGCAGCGCCTGCTCAAGGATTGCACACTGGCGCCGTCCAACATCATCGTCGAACTGACCGAGCAGGACCCGCTGTCCGAACACATGGCGACGCTGGGCAGCGCCTTCGCCTGCCTGCGCGACCACGGCATGCGCATCGCGCTGGACGACTACGGCGTGGGCAACTCGAACCTGCAATTGTGGGCCGAGATGCAGCCGGACCTGGTCAAGATCGACCGCTATTTCTTCCACGGCATCGGCCAGGATGACCGCAAACAGAACATGGTGCGCGCCATTCTCAAGGTGGCCCAGTACCTGGGCACCGCCATCGTCGCCGAGGGCATCGAGACCGCCGAGGACCTGGCGGTGGTGCGCGACCTGGAGATCCGCTACGCCCAGGGCTGGCTGCTCGGCCGCCCCGAAGAGGCGCTGCTGACCGAACTGACTCCGCCGCTGCGCGACTCGCTGCGGGTACGCGCGCCGGCCCCCCTGTCGCAACGCTCGGCCGGCGGCACCGCCGCCAGCCTGCGGGTCGAGGCCCCGGCGGCACTGCTGAACAAGCACACCAACGACGATGTGCACCGCCTTTTCATCGAGCACAAGAACCTGCACGCAATGGCCGTGGTCGATGGCGACAACCGGCCTGTCGGCATCATCAACCGCCGCGATTTCTCCGAGCATTACGCGCAGCGCTACACGCGCGAACTGTTCGGCCGCGACGCCTGCTCGACCTTCATGAACGCCGAGCCCGTGCTGGTCGATCTGGATGTGTCGATCGACCAGTTGAGCCACGTGCTGATCTCGGAAGACCAGCGCTACCTGATGGACGGCCTGATCATCACCCGCGACGGCCGCTACGACGGCCTGGCCACCGGCGAGACACTGGTACGCTCGGTGACCGAGATGCGCATCGAGGCCGCGCGCTACGCCAATCCGCTGACGTCATTGCCGGGCAACATCCCCATCAGCCGGCACATCGCCACGCTGCTGGAGGACGCCGCCGATTTCACCATCTGCTATGGCGACCTGAACAACTTCAAGCCGTTCAACGACGTCTATGGCTATTGGCGCGGCGACGACATGATCATGCTGACCGCCGATGTCATCAAGCGCCATTGCGACCCCCTGCGCGACTTCGTCGGCCACGTCGGCGGCGACGACTTCGTGGTGCTGCTGCGCAGCCCCGACTGGAACGAGCGCATCCAGCGCGTCATTGCCGAGTTCAACGAGCGCGCCATCGACCTGTATGACGACGAAGGCCGCCGCAACGGCGGCATCGAGGCCGAGGATCGCTACGGCGTGCCGCGCTTCTTCCCGTTCGTGACGCTGGGCGTCGGCGCGCTGACCGTCACCCCGTCCTTATGCGAGCGCATCCGCCCGGAGGACATCGCGTCGGCCGCCGCCCATGTCAAGCACAAGGTCAAGCATGGGAACCTGTCGCTGGTGACCGAGCGCTACAGCGGCGGCGCCCTGCCGCAGCTCATGCCCTGACGCCTGCCCGGCGTCGGCCTGCGCCGCCCGGGCGATCTGGAAGACCGACACCGCGCGCTGCAGGCCCTGGGCCTGCTGTTCCAGCGCGGCGGCCGCGGCGGCGGTCTGCTCGACCATTGCGGCGTTCTCCTGGGTCGCGCGTTCGATATCGGCCACGGCGTCATTGACCGAGGCGATGCCCGCCGCCTGCTCGGCCGTGGCGCTGGAGATTTCCGCCACGATCTGGGTCACGCGGTCGACCGAGGTCAGCATGTCGCGCATGGTGTCGCCGGCCAGGTTGACCTGGCGCACGCCGGCCTCGACGCGCGAGGTCGAATCCTCGATCAAGCCCTTGATCTCCTTGGCCGCCTGCGCGCTGCGCTGGGCCAGCGAGCGCACCTCGCCCGCCACCACCGCGAAGCCCTTGCCCTGCTCGCCGGCGCGGGCGGCTTCCACCGCCGCGTTCAATGCCAGGATGTTGGTCTGGAAGGCGATGCTGTCCACCACGCCGACAATCTCGCCGATGCGGCGCGCGCTGTCGGCGATGCCCTGCATGCTGGTCACAACTTCCTGCACCGCCTGGCCGCCGCGCTGGGCCAACTGGGTCGCGCTGAGCGCCTGGCGGCTGGCCAGGTCGGCGTTGCCGGCGGTCATCTGCACCGTGTGGGCCAGTTGCGTCATGTTGGCCGCGGCCTCCTGCAGCGAACCGGCCTGGCGCGCGGTGCGGTCGGACATGTCGGCGCCGCCGGCCGCGATCTCGCCCGACCCGGTGTGGATCTCTTCCACGCCATGGCGCACCGAAGCCACCGCCGCCGACAGGCCGGTCTGCATGCGCCGCATGGCCGAATACAGCACGCCGATCTCGTTGTCGCCATGGACGGCGATGTGCCCGGTCAGGTCGCCGTCGGCGATGCGGTCGAAATGCGCGCCCGCCTCGTTCAGCGGCCGCAGGATGCGGCGGCGAAAGCCAAGCCGGATCAGCACCGCCAGCACCAGCACCAAGCCCAGCACCGCGACGGCCACCACGGTCACGCGCTGCATGGTCTGGCTGGCGCCGGCCACTGCCGCCTGGCCCTGCTGGCGCGCATAGGCCTGGTAGGCGTCGGCCTGCCTGACATAGGTCGAGCCGGAGACTGGCAACACCTTGTCCACCAGGCGGTTGACCTCGATGCCGTTCCAGCCCTTGATGGCCTTGAACATGGGCGCCAGCGTCTGGTCGGCGAAAGCGGCATAGGCCGCCAGCGCCTGGTCGAACAACGGCGCGCCCTCGGCGCTGGTGTCGGGATTGGCGCGCAGCCGCGCCAGGCTGGCGGCGGCCTGCTTGAGCAGCGCGTCGGCGTGGTTCAGCGACTGGTCGCGGGCCTCTTCCAGCCCGCCCTCCATGGCGGTCTTGGCGTCGGTCAGCGCGGCCCGCGCCTGGAACAGGCGGCTGGTCATGTCCGACAGGTCGCTGGCGCGCTCGATGCTGCCCCGGCCCAGCGCTTCGATGTCGGCACGGTTCTCGCGCAGCACGTAGATGCCGGCCGCCGCCGCCAGCGCGAACAGCACCACGAACACCGCCAGAATGGCGGAAACCGCCGTCGTCACCCTGAGATTTTTCCGCATATCCATCCGTCTGTTGCATCGCCACCTAGGCGTATCGGGGCGATTATGGGGATGCAGTTTGGCAATTTCTTGACACATCCCGGGGGGGCACATGACGTACGGCCGTCACACAAATGCGCTTTTGCGAACAGGAACCCGGTATTAATCAATTGTGAATTGGCAGGCCCGGCCGCTTGCGGCACATTCGATGCTGTCCCGAATTCCATTTCACCCTAGACATCGCAGCCCATTCCATGCCTCAAGCCTCCCATGCCTACCAGGACATCCGCGAAGCCGTCCGCGACCTGTGTGCCCAGTTCCCCGCCGAATACTTCCGCAAGGTCGATGAAGAACGCGGCTACCCCGACGCCTTCGTGCGCGCCCTGACCGAGGCCGGCTGGCTGGCGGCGCTGATTCCCCAGGAATACGGCGGCTCCGGCCTGGGCCTGACCGAGGCCTCGGTCATCATGGAAGAAATCAACCGCAGCGGCGGCAACTCCGGCGCCTGCCATGGCCAGATGTACAACATGGGCACCCTGCTGCGGCATGGTTCCGAGGCCCAGAAGCGCGAATACCTGCCGCGCATCGCCGCCGGCGAACTGCGCCTGCAGTCCATGGGCGTGACCGAACCCACCACCGGCACCGACACCACCAAGATCAAGACCACCGCCGTGCGCCGCGGCGACCGCTACGTCATCAACGGCCAGAAGGTCTGGATCTCGCGGGTGCAGCATTCCGACCTGATGATCCTGCTGGCGCGCACCACGCCGCTGGACCAGGTCACGCGCAAGTCCGAGGGCATGTCTATCTTCCTGGTGGACCTGCACGAGGCGGTCAAGCACGGCATGTCGATCCGCCCGATCCCCAACATGGTCAACCACGAGACCAACGAGCTGTTCTTCGACAATCTCGAGATCCCCGCCGACAACCTGATCGGCGAGGAAGGCAAGGGTTTCAAGTACATCCTGGACGGCCTGAACGCCGAGCGCACCCTAATCGCCGCCGAATGCATCGGCGACGGCTACTGGTTCGTCGACAAGGTCACCGCCTACGCCAAGGAACGCATGGTGTTCGGCCGCCCCATCGGCCAGAACCAGGGCGTGCAGTTCCCCATCGCCCGCGCCCACATCAACGTCGAGGCCGCCAGCCTGATGCGCTACGAGGCCTGCCGCCTGTTCGACGCCCACGAGCCCTGCGGCGCGCAGGCCAACATGGCCAAGCTGCTGGCCGCCGACGCCTCCTGGGAGGCCGCCAACGCCTGCCTGCAGTTCCACGGCGGCTTCGGCTTCGCCACCGAATACGACGTCGAGCGCAAGTTCCGCGAGACCCGTCTCTATCAGGTCGCGCCGATCTCGACCAACCTGATCCTGTCCTACGTCGCCGAACACATCCTGGGCCTGCCGCGCTCCTTCTGACCATGACCCCCGACACCTCCCACCCCAGCGCCACCCTCGCCGCCTTCGCCGCCAACCTGCGCTTCGAGGACATCCCCGCCCCGGTGCTGCGGCGCGCCGAAGACCTGCTGCTGGACTGCCTGGCCTCGATCCTGGCGGGCGCCGCGTCGCGCCCGGTGCTGGCCATCGAGCGCTACGCCGCCGCCATGGGGCCGGCCGATGGCCCCAGCGAGATCCTGATCAACCGGCGCCGCACCTCGCCCGTGTTCGCCGCCATGGTCAACGCCGCCGCCGCCCACGTGGTCGAGCAGGACGACGTGCACAACGGGTCGGTGTTCCACCCCGCGGCCGTGGTGTTCCCGCCGGTGCTGGCGGTGGCCCAGGCGCTGGGCCGCAGCGGCCGCGACCTGCTGGTGGCGGCCGTGGCCGGCTACGAAGTCGGCATCCGCGTCGGCGAATTCCTGGGCCGCTCGCACTACAAGATCTTCCACACCACCGGCACCGCCGGCACGCTGGCCGCCGCCGCGGCCACCGGCCGCCTGCTGGGCCTGTCGCCCGCCGCCATGCTGGACGCCTTCGGCTCGGCCGGCACCCAGGCCGCCGGCCTGTGGGAATTCCTGCGCGACGCCGCCGATTCCAAGCAACTGCATACCGCCCGCGCCGCCGCCAACGGCATCGCCGCGGCCTATCTGGCACAGGGAGGCTTCACCGGCGCGCGCCACATCCTCGAAGGCCCGCAGGGCATGGCCGCCGGCATGTCGAGCGACGCCGACCCGGCGCGCCTGACCGACCGCCTGGGCGCGCGCTGGGCGCTGGCCGAAACCTCGTTCAAGTTCCATGCGTCGTGCCGCCACACCCATCCGGCGGCGGACGCGCTGCAACAGGTGCTGCGCGAACACAAGCTGGCCGAAAGCGATATCGCGCGCGTGGTGGCGCACGTGCACCAGGGCGCCATTGACGTGCTGGGGCCGGTGGTCGATCCGCGCACGGTGCACCAGTCCAAGTTCTCGATGGGCACGGTGCTGGGCCTGATCGCGCGCCGGGGCCGCGCCGGCCTGCCTGAATTCGACGCCGCGCTGGACGATCCGGCGGTGGCCGACTTCCGAGGCCGGGTCACGATGGAACTGGATGCGGAAGTCGACGGCGCCTATCCGCAGCGCTGGATCGGCAAGGTCACGGTGCATACCCGCGACGGCCGCGTGCTGCACGGCCGCGTCGACGAACCCAAGGGCGATCCCGGCAACACCCTGTCGCGCGACGAGATCGAAACCAAGACGCTGAGCCTGGGCCGCTATGCCGACGCCGCCACCGAGGCCGAGCTGCGCGGCCTGATCAAAACGATCTGGGACCTGGAGCGGGCCGGCAAGGTAGGCGCCCTGCTGCCCTGAGACCCCGCGCCCGCGGCGCGGGCGCCGGCAAACCAAAAAAGGGATCACGCCGCGCTCGGCCGTGATCCCGTTCTGTTTGGCGCGCGCGGCGCCATTTCCGCCCCGGGCCGCGATGCATGCCCGAGCCGAAGCGTCCCCCGTCGCTTACGCCAGCGCCGCCCGCTGCGCCCGCACCAAGCCGGCGATGCCGTTCTCGGCCAGGCCCAGCATCGCGTCCAGTTCGGCGCGCGTGAAGGTCGCGCCCTCGCCCGTACCCTGCACCTCCACGAAGGCGCCGCCGCCCGTCATGATGACGTTGACGTCGGCGTCGCAGGCCGAGTCTTCCTCATAGTCCAGATCCAGCACCGGACGGCCCTGCACCAACCCGACCGACACCGCCGCCACCGCGTCGCGGATCGGGTTCACGGCCAGGTCGCCGCGTTGCATCAGCAGCGCCACCGCGTCGGACGCCGCCACCCAGGCGCCGGTGATGCTGGCACAGCGCGTGCCGCCGTCGGCCTGCAGCACGTCGCAATCCAGATGCAGCGTGCGCTCGCCCAGCGCCCGCATGTCGAACACGGCGCGCAGGCTGCGGCCGATCAGGCGCTGGATTTCCTGGGTGCGGCCGCTCTGCTTGCCGCGCGCGGCCTCGCGGTCGCCGCGGGTGTGGGTGGCGCGCGGCAGCATGCCGTACTCGGCCGTGACCCAACCCTCGCCCTTGCCCTTGAGGAACGGCGGCACCTTTTCCAGCACGCTGGCGGTGCAAAGCACGTGGGTGTTGCCGGCCTTCACCAGCACCGACCCTTCGGCGTAGCGCGTGAAGCCGCGCTCCAGGCTGAACGGCCGCAGTTCGTCGACGGCGCGGCCCGACGGGCGGGCGATGGCGGTGGCAGTGGTCATGGCAAGGCTCCAATCAGATTCGGTTGGCCGCATTGTACGGGCTGGGATCGATGCCCCGGCCGGGTTTGGAGTATCCTGCCGCGATACACGGGCCGCATATACCCGCCCGGGTCCGCGCACGGCGGACCGGCGGAACCGGCGCGGCCCGATCCAAAGCAAGCAACAGGATATCGACACCATGATTCGCAGCATGACCGCCTTCGGCAACGCCCGGGCAGACCTGGAACAAGGCACGCTGGCGCTGGAACTGCGCAGCGTCAACAGCCGCTTCCTCGACCTCTATTTCCGCCTGCCCGACGAGCTGCGCCACGTCGAGACGCCGCTGCGCGAACTGCTGACGGCGCAACTGGCGCGCGGCAAGGTCGAGATCCGCGTGTCCTACACCCGCAACGTCAGCGCCGACCTGTCCAAGCTGGACCCCGCCTGGCTCGAAACCCTGGCCGAACAACTGCAGGCCGCGCGCCGCGTCCTGCCCGACATCGCCGCGCCGCGCCTGGTCGAGCTGTTCAACTGGCCCGGCCAGCGCGCCAACGACGCGCTCGACCCCCAGGTCTGGGGCGCGGCCTGCATGCAGGCCGCCCAGGAAGCGCTCAAGCAGTTGCAGGATGGACGCGCGCGCGAAGGCGAACGGCTGGCCGGCATGATGCGCGAATGCGCCGACGGCGTGGCGGCGATCGTCGACCAGGTGCAGCACCATCTGCCGCAACTGCTCGCCGACCATCGCGACAAGCTCGCTTCCAAGTTGCGCGAAAGCGTCGAAACCGCGTTCCCCGGCGGCTTCACGCATATTTCCGGCGCCGAGCTGTCCGAACGCCTGTCGCAGGAAGCCAACCTGTTCGCGCTGCGTATCGACGTCGCCGAGGAACTGTCGCGCCTGCGCTCGCACCTGGAGGAACTGCGCCACCTGCTGACCGATGGCGGCGGCAAGGCCGCCGGCAAGAAGAACGCCGGCAGCGCGGGCAAGCGCCTGGACTTCCTGTTCCAGGAAATGAACCGCGAGGCCAATACGCTGGGCTCCAAGGCCGGCAGCATGGACGTCACCCGCGCCGCCATGGACCTGAAGCTGCTGATCGAGCAGATGCGGGAACAGGCGCAGAACATCGAGTGACGGGTCCGCAAGACTCACGCATCCGGATTGCCGATCTTTGTCCCTTCGGCTTGGCCGAGCCCCGACACCGAGCGCCGCAAATGGCAGGGCTTCGGCCCTGCTTTGACCGGCAGTCCGGATGATCAACCTCCTCCTGCCGCCTCCTATGTCGCGGAACGTGCGCTGAAGCCTTGCAGCGCACTGTGGGCCGCACCGCCGGCGCGCCAACGTAGAACACGCTTGTCAGCGGGGCGGACCGCCCCCATGCTCCCGGGCTTGCCACCGACATTGGCTGCTCGCCCAAAAAGGGATGACGAATTGGTCTCAGGCCCGCCGATCGGCCCGCCGCCTATCCATACAATGCCAGTTGCTCTTGTATCAGCTAATCCAATGGATTAGGATAGGACTCACGCGAAGTCATGCACGGCCTTGTCGAGCTGCCCTCTTATATTCGCTTGGCCGACAAGCTTCTGACCGAGCGGGAACGCCAAGACCTTATCGACTATCTGGCGGGGAATCCCAAGGCCGGAGACATCATGGAAGCCACGGGGCGGCGTACGCAAGCTGCGCTGGCGCCGCGGCGACCACGGCAAGCGCGCGGGCGTGCGCGTCGTTTACTACTATCACGATGACCAGATGCCCTTATATCTGCTGACGCTCTTTGCCAAAGGCGACAAAGGCAATCTGACCAAGGCCGAGCGCAATGATCTTGCCAGTCTGGTCGACGTCTTGACGAGCCTCTGGAACCAGCGAGCGCAATCATGACCAGCACATTCAACAACATCAAGCAGGGCCTGCGCGAAGCGATCGCCCATGCCGAGGGCGATACCCGGGGCGTGCGCGTGCACCGCCCCCGTCAAGTCGACGTCAAGGCGGTACGAGCCAAAGTGGGCATGACCCAGGAGCAATTCGCCGCCCGATTCGGCTTTTCCACCGCGACGTTGCGGCACTGGGAACGTGGTGACCGCTCTCCGCGAGGCCCGGCGCTGGTATTGCTCAACGTGATTGAACGGAACCCCGAAGCGGTGATGGAAGCACTGGCGTAAGTTGAACGGTTGTAGCGCTTCTGCTCGTGCGGGCTGTCGGCGACCCGCTGCCTCGGCGCCGTTCGTCGTTACCAGGACAACGGGGGAACCCGCATTTCAGCGGCCGCCAGTACTTGGTGTGGGCGCCGTTTCCGGCCCGACCGTGGCGGGCTCGCCGCGCAGTGCCGAATCCAGGTAGGCGCTGCGCGCCCGGGCGTCCGGGAACGTCATGTCCCTGTAGCTGACGAAGCGCGAACCCTTGGCCAGCCGGTAGCCCAGCCAGATCAGCAGGAACAGGGGAATGCCGATATAGGTGGCGGCCACGCCGCCCCAGTCGATGCGCTGTTCCAGGAAAGCCTGGTAGTTCTGGCCCAGCGTGATGACCAGGCACAGCACGAAAGCGAAGATCGGGCCGAACGGGAAGAACGGCGACACATAGGGCAGATCGGCCAGGCTGCGGCCCTGCTTGACGTAGCCGCGGCGAAAACGGTAATGGCTGATGGCGATGCCCAGCCAGGCGATGAATCCGGTCATGCCGGAGGTGTTCAACAGCCAGATATACACCGCCTTGGGGCTGAAGATGAACGAAAAGAAGCACAGCGCCGCCACCACGGTGGTCGCCAGCAACGCCCACAGCGGCACGCCGTTGCGCGCCACGCGGCCGAAAATGCGCGGCGCCTTGCCATCGCGCGCCAGGCTGTAGAGCATGCGCGTAGCCGCGTACATGCCCGAGTTGCCGGCCGACAGCACCGAAGTCAGCACCACCGCGTTCATGACCGATGCCGCAGCCAGCAGGCCGGCGCGCTCGAAGATCAGCGCGAACGGGCTGACGCTGATGTCGGTGACTTCATTGCGCAGCAGGTGCGGATCGGTATAGGGAATCAACAGGCCGATGACCAGGATCGCCATCACGTAGAACAGCAGGATGCGCCAGAACACCTGGCGCACGGCGCGCGGCAGATTGCGCGCGGGGTCCTTGGATTCGCCGGCCGCGATGCCGATGAGTTCGGTGCCCTGGAACGAAAAGCCCACCACCATCGCCACGCCGATCAGCGCCGCGAAGCCGCCGGCGAAGGGCGCGTCGCCCGTCGTCCAGTTGGCCACGCCGCCGCCCTCGCCGCCGCGGATGATGCCCAGCAGCATCATCACACCCATGGCAACAAAAGCCAGTACCGCGATCACCTTGATCAGCGCGAACCAGAACTCGGCCTCGCCGAAGCCGCGCGCCGAGAGCGCATTCAGGCCAACGGTGATGGCCAGGAACAAGGCGCTCCAGTACACCCCCGGCACGTCGGGAAACCAGTACGCCATCACCAACTGCGCCGCCACCAGGTCCACCGCCACCGTGACGGCCCAGTTGTACCAGTAGTTCCAGCCCAGCGCGAAGCCGAAGCCTTCCTCGACATAGCGCGCGCCGTAGGTCGAGAACGATCCCGACACCGGCATGGCCGCCGCCAGCTCGCCCAGGCTGGTCATCAGGAAGTAGACCATCACGCCGATCAGCACATAGCCCAGCAATGCCCCGCCCGGGCCGGCCTGGGCGATGGTGGCGCCGGAAGCCACGAACAGGCCGGTCCCGATGGAGCCGCCCACCGCGATCATCGTCAGATGACGCGCCGACAGCGCGCGGCGCAATTCAGACGGTTCCGCCGTCCCTTTCTCGCCGCGGTCGTGCTGCGGGTCGTGTTCCGATAATGCCAAAATCGTGTTCCTTCAGAGCGAAAAAGCCCCCGCGGATTGTGTCCGCGGGCGCCATGGGATTTCCAGGCAACGCGCGAGCATAGCGCAACTGCCCCCGGCCGTCGAAACCGCCGGGGGCAGGCGAGGATCCGTCCCCGCCCGGGAAACCCTTCGCCACGGGATTATTGGAACGCCGTTTCCATGAAGGTGCGCAACTTGCGCGAATGCAACCGCTCGGGCGGCATGCCGCGCAGGCGCTCCAGCGCCCGGATGCCGATCTCCAGGTGCTGGTTGACCTGGCGCCGGTAGAAGGCGCTGGCCATGCCCGGCAGCTTCAGTTCGCCGTGCAGCGGCTTGTCCGATACGCACAGCAGCGTGCCGTAGGGCACCCGGAAGCGAAAGCCATTGGCGGCGATGGTCGCAGATTCCATATCCAGCGCGATGGCGCGCGACTGCGCGAAGCGTTCGACCAGCTCGACGTGGTCGCGCAATTCCCAATTGCGGTTGTCGATGGTCGCCACCGTGCCGGTGCGCATGATGCGCTTGAGATCCCAGCCGGACAGCCCGGCCACCTCTTCCACCGCCTGCTCCAGCGCCACCTGCACCTCGGCCAGCGCCGGCACCGGCACCCAGGTGGGCAGGTCGTCATCGAGCACGTGGTCCTCACGCACATAGCCGTGGGCCAGCACGTAATCGCCCAGGCGCTGCGAATCGCGCAGGCCGGCGCAGTGGCCCAGCATCAGCCAGGCGTGCGGGCGCAGCACCGCGATGTGGTCGGTGATGGTCTTGGCGTTGGACGGCCCCACGCCGATGTTCACCAGCGTGATGCCGGAATGGTCGCCGCGCACCAGATGGTAGGCCGGCATCTGCGGCAGGCGCTGCGCCTGGCCGTCGTCGGCCGGGCCGGATTCGCCGCGGCGGGTGATGCGGTTGCCCGGCTCCACCAGCATCTCGTAGTCCTCGTTGCCGCTGGCCATCAGCGCGCGGGCGCGGGCGCAGAACTCGTCGACGTAGAACTGGTAGTTGGTGAACAGCACGAAATTCTGGAAATGCGCCGGCGCCGTGGCGGTGTAGTGCTGCAGCCGGTGCAAGGAATAGTCGACCCGCTGCGCCGTGAAGGGCGCCAGCGGCTTGGGTTCGCCTTCCTTGCCGCGCCACGAGCCATTGACGATGGCGTCGTCGGTCACCGCCAGGTCGGGCACGTCGAACAGATCGCGCAACGGCCGCTTGAGCGCCTCCAGATGCTCGCCTTCGACGTAGGCGCCCTCGGGGAAGGCGAAATGCAGCGGGATCGGCGCATCGGACTCGCCCACTTCCACCGCCACCCGGTGGTTCTGCAGCAACTGGCCGACCTGCTCGATCAGGTAATCGCGGAACAGCGTCGGTTGCGTGACGGTGGTCTGGTAGACGCCGGGCTCGGCCACGTGGCCATAGGACAGTCGGGTGTCGATCGGATCGTAGGTTTCGACCCGGATACGGATCGCGGGATAGTAGGCGCGGGCCCGGTCATGGCCGTTGCCCGACCCTTTCAGGACCTCGCGGAACGCCGCCCGCAGGAAGGCCGTGTTGCGGGCGTATATCTCGACCAGACGGTCGACCGCCGCCACCGCGTCATGGTAAGGCTCGAATGGGATCGCCTCGGGCCGGTTCATCGAGGACAAAGGGTGTACTGCATTCATCATTGAGCTTGACTCCGCTTTCTTATGGTCCTGCTTTCTTATGACCTTGCCGCCAGCGGTGGCGCCCGGCGATCAGGCCGGGAGGCCGATGGCACCGATTATGCCCGAGCGTAGGACTTGATGAAGTGTCATATTCGCGCGCCCGGCACGGCGCCAAGCACAGCGCGGTCATCGCCACAAGAATAGAAACAATATATCATTCCGTTTTTTCGCGATTCCCTTGATCATGCCGCCGGCCGCCCGCCTCCGCCCCCCTCCCAGCCTGGCCCGATGGGCCGCGCTGGCATGGCTGTGCGCCTGCCTGCTGCTGGCGCCGCTGGGTGGCGCCCGGCACACCCTGTCGCACCTGTCGGGCACGCCCGACGCCAGCCAGGACGCGGCCCACACGCCCGACAAAACGGGCCACTGCGATCTCTGCCATATCTGGGATCTGCTCGACGCCACGTTGCCGGCCTCGTTTGCCGTCGTCGGCGGCAGCGCCCCGCGCGTGGCGCCTGCCACGCAGTCGCCCAGTGGCGCCACCCTTATCGCCAGCACCTGGTTCCAATCGCGCGCCCCGCCCGCCGCGGCCTGAAATCCTCACTCCCGATTTCAACCGCCGCCGCGCCGCGGCCGGCAACCAGGATTGTCACCATGCCTTTCGTCTCTTCCCGCGCCGGGACGCCTCTGCGCGTCCTTGCCCCCAGCCCGCTCGCCATCGCCTGCCTGCTGGCCCTGCCGCAAGCCGCCCTCGCCCAGGCCGCCGCCGACTCCCCCATGCTGTCGCCCGTGGTCATCACCGCCAATCCGCTCGGCAGCGAGGCGCTGGCCTCGCCATCCACCGTGTTGCAAGGCAACGGCCTGGACCTGCGGCGCGCCTCGAACCTGGGCGAAACCGTCAATGGCCTGCCCGGCGTGTCGACCACCACCTATGGCCCGATGGTGGGCCGCCCCATCATCCGCGGCATGGACGGCGACCGCATCCGCCTGCTCAACAACGGCGTCGGCTCGCTCGACGCCTCGTCGCTGTCGTTCGACCACGCGGTGCCGCAAGACCCACTGACCACCAACCGCGTCGAAATCCTGCGCGGCCCGGCCGCCCTGCTGTACGGCGGCAGCGCCATCGGCGGCGTGGTCAACACCATCGACAACCGCATCCCCACCGAACCCATCGACGGCATCCACGGCGACGTCGCCGGCAGCTACGGCGGCGCCAACAACGACCGCAACGGCGCGATCCAGCTCGAAGGCGGCGACGGCAACTTCGCCATCCACGCCGACGCCTTCAGCCGCAAGACCGGCGACCTGCGCATTCCCGGCTACGCCCGCACTTCACAGCAACGCGCGATCGACGGCCCCGACCGGGACCAGCCGCGCGGCACCCTGCCCAACAGCGACGGCCAGGCCAGCGGCGGCGCGCTCGGCATGTCCTGGACCGGCGAGCGCGGCTACGCCGGCCTGTCCTACAGCGGCTACGACTCGAACTACGGCTCGGTGGCCGAGCCGGACGTGCGCATCAGGATGCGCCAGGAACGCTTCGGCTTCGCCAGCGAGCTGCGCGACCTGGAAGGCCTGTTCACCAGCGTCAAGATGAACTTCGCCTACACCGATTACCAGCACAAGGAAATCGAGGACGGCGAAACCGGCACCATCTTCAAGAACCGCGGCTACGAGGCTCGCATCGAGGCCCGCCACGCCGACATCGGACCGCTGCGCGGCGTGGTCGGCCTGCAACTGGGTCAGACACGCTTCTCGGCGCTGGGCGACGAAGCGCTGGTGCCCACCACCGACACCGATTCCGTCGCCTTGTTCGCGCTGGAGGAATGGAAGATCAACGAGCGTCTGACGCTGAGCGCCGGCGCGCGCGCCGACCACACCCGCCTGACGCCGGGCGGCGGCGGCAACGAACGCTTCGACGGCTCCAACCGCCGCACCTTCACCGCCGGCAGCTTCTCGCTGGGCGGCATCTACAAGCTGGACAGCGCCTGGTCGGTGGCCGCCAACACCGCCTACACCGAGCGCGCGCCCACCTTCTACGAGCTGTACGCCAACGGCCCGCACGCCGCCACCGGCCAATACCTGGTGGGCGATCAGAATCTGGCCAAGGAACGCGCCTGGTCCGGCGACCTGTCGCTGCGCTACAAGAAGGACGCCGACAGCGCCAGCATCGGCGTGTTCTACAGCCGCTTCTCCAACTACCTGGCCGAAATGAACACCGGCCGTTTCCGCAACGATGACGGCGACCTGGTCGCGGCCGGCGATGACGGCGCCTTGCCCGAGGCCCGCTACCAGGGCGTGTCCGCGCGCCTGTACGGCGTGGAAGCCGAAAGCAGCACGCGCCTGCTGCAATCGGGCGGCCACAAGCTGGACCTGGGCCTGTCTGGCGACTACACGGTGGCCCGCAACAGCGACACCGGCCGTTCGCTGCCGCGCATCCCGCCGCTGCGCCTGCGCGTGGCGCTGGACTACGGCTATGGGCCTTACAGCGCCGGCGTCAGCGTATCCAAGGCCTTCGCCCAACACAGCCGCCCGGACAACGACACAGCCACCGCCGGCTACTACAGCCTGGACGCCAACGCCGGTTACCGCTTCAAGGTTGCGGCGGTGCAATGGCAGGCCTACGTGCGCGGCATCAACCTGACCAACCAGGACATCCGCTATGCCACCTCGGTGCTGCGCGACGTCGCTCCCGAGGGCGGCCGCGCCGTGATGGTCGGCCTGCGCGGCAGTTTCTAAGCCCCACGCCTGGCGCCCGTTACCTTTTCCTGACGGAATGAGGTAACGGGCGGGACGGGAGAATGCTGCATTGCACTACAAATGTAATGAAACTTTATTCCATTACAATGCGATGGCAGTTCGTGAAGCTCAAGCCTCCCCTGCCCCCTTTCCGCCGGCTTGTCCCCCCGGGACAAAGCCATGCCGCCCACTCCGATTCCTGAAGTGACGTAATGACGCCGCCTACGCGAAAAGCCCGCTTTGCCTTTTTCCGCCTCCCCGCTTTGCTGTCAGCGCCCCTGCTGGCCCTGACGTTCTCCTGGTTACCCGGCGCCGCCCAGGCGTCCATCCCCTCCGAACAAGCCCGCGCCACCCTGTCCGGCCTGAGCCTGGCGCAGGAACCCACCGTGCCCACCCTGCGCGAACGCGTGGTGCAAGCCGGCCTGGCCGCCATCGGCACGCCCTACCGCTGGGGCGGCGACGACGCCGCCGAGGGCTTCGACTGCAGCGGCCTGGTGCTGTACGTGTTTCGCGAGATCGCCGGCCTGGAACTGCCGCGCACCGCGCGCCAGCAGCGCACCCAGGGCGATACGGTCAACAACAAGAAACAGCTCAAGCCCGGCGACCTGGTGTTCTTCGCCACCCGCGGGCGCGGCATCACCTCGCACGTGGGCATCTACATCGGCCAGGACAAATTCGTGCACGCCCCTCGCCGAGGCGCCAAGGTGCGCGTTGACGAGATGAAGAATCCGTATTGGTCCAAGCGCTATCTCGGCGCGCGCAGCTACATCGATACGGCCAAGGGCCAGATGCTGGCGCAGAAGTAAAACAGCCGTCGCACTGTGCGCTGTGCTGACGTTGGAAGGAGCCCAGCCCGATTCTAAAAGCTGACGCTTGCGGAGGGGCTGAGGCATGAGGCCGACTCCCGGGAAATTGGGGCGCTTATGCGGGGTGTGGAACGCCTTACCACCCGCCCACGGCCCCGTCACATCATGCTGTACGGCCCAAATTCGGCAAAAGTCGTAGTCCCGCTTTATTTCCGGAGCAACGGCATCAGTTTTGGTGTGATCAGCTCTACTTCGTCAGTGCTCATCGGGTCGTAGGAAACAACGATATAGGCACCGCCCTCCAGCACATCAGCGCGTGCGACCTGGCCTTTGACGGCATTCACAACCTGCTCGGGGGTGAGGCCGAAATAGTTATTGCACTGTTCGCTGGCCCAGTAGTTGACCTGCCAGATATTGGAGCAAGTGGTCTCCGGCGAGCGGTCGCTTGCCATGAAGGTCTCGTAAGCCTCCTGACTCATTGAACGTAACGCTTCCCCAAATCGAACAAGCGTATCTAAGTCCTCCACTGTGACCCGAAAAGCGCCGAAGGTTCGCACATAGAAAGGAACTACCTCGTCGAATATATAGTGAAGGTTCTGTCCTTTCCTGGCTGCATTGAATTCGACAAAAAGGTGATCATGAAGGTAGTAAATATAGTCTGCATTTGGATCACGATTTCGGTTGCAAAGACCGATTTCAAGTCTTTTTGCACCACCCCGAAGGCGATAGTTAACTCCGTATGCTGTATTACCTGGTTTTCCGCCTTTTAGCGGCAATACATCAATACCACCGAGTCCCCACGGCTGGTCAAGTTCAGCCAACGCAGTGCAGAGGTCAGAGTAGAAAACTTTCACGTCCTCATTAAAGCTCATCTTGCGTAATACTCGAATGATGTTATAGCTCACTTACGTTTTCCTCTGGTTCGGACAGTAATTCGGTTAGAGTACTTTGACTTTGAGTCGACACCGAAATTCAAATCTAGCTTCCTTTGCGCATGGTTCGCCTTGGTATCAGTCGGCAAGTGCCACTCAGCATAAACGCCATTTTGATTTAGTGCAGATTGCTGCCGCGTTACATCCTGAAGAGCCTTTGACCCTTCATACATCGAGTGAGTATCGTTCTTGCTGTCCACTGGTATCAGAGTGTTCCCTTGGAGTTCATAACCGTCGAAACGAACAATATTGAATCCTTTACCACCTGCTGAAGGTCCTGTCACGTCATTGTTGTACCGCAGAGTGAATACCAATCTCTGGCGGCTGTTCACATCACTCATCGCGCCCGGGGTTTGTGCATCATACTTGCCCGATGGCGTCGATATACCGGACGAAACTCGCTGATCCCCTCCCTGTGTAGTGAAAATCGCCCCAGTACCTGGTGGCAGCTTCTTGGCATCCTTGTAGGTGTAAACGGGATATGAGTTGCCATTGACTTCGACGAAGGCGAAAGGTTTAACCGAAGACTTCGGGTCGTATCCTGACACCAAAGGTTTTGACGGCTTTGGTGATTCGCCTGATATTGACTGATAAGCGGTGGTGATGCCTGCAATCAGGAGGTCAGCAGACGCCTGTATGGCGTAATCCTGATTACTCCTGGGGCCATTGACCACTTCGCCGAAGCCGTTCAGTAGCGCCTGGTTTCGGATTTGAGAGTGTTCGGACTTGAGATAGTCTCGGATTTCCTCTGTAAGGGGGGATTCCCCTTCGATGCCCGAACCTTCGCCGGCTACCCTGGAGGCCGCAATATAGTTTTGCGTGACACAACTTAATCCCCGGCCTTCACAACCGAGCACAGCTTGGTTGAGATATTGATCTTGCTGAAATTCGGAGATTGCCCTCCAGCGTTCCCAGACTTCGCGCTTTTCTTCCTCGGAACAACCTCGTTGTTCACATGCCTTCAGCTCCTCATTAAGGCGCCGTTCCTGGCCCTGGGTGAGGTAGTTGTTGTCGAGAGCAGAAATTGCGCTGCTGCTCGCCGTTGATGCATCACTGCCCCCTGCGGCGGCAATTCCGGTCACGAGGGTGGCCAGCAGGTTTCGCTTTGCCTCCTTCTGCTCCGCGTTATCGCTGGGGTTTTCGTCAAAAAGGTTGGTCAAGAGGCTGCTGGTGGCGGCACCGAGTGCGCCGCTGCCGCATCCCTTGCCGGCCGCGGATGCCCCAGCGCATGCGACGATGGCATGTAGCGCGGCATGGGCCGGGCTGCCCTCCTTCACAATCCCCTTTGCAACCAGGTCTCCGATATAACCGGCGCCTTGTTGTTGTACATAGCTTGCAACCAGATTACGGGTGAACTGCGCGCCCGACGCCGATACATTGCCGCCAACGGCTGCGGTGAGAGCCGTCAGAAGCTGACGCCCAGTTCCTCCCGGCGCCCATGTAGCGCTGTCGGTTATCTGTCGCTGGAGAGCCGCGATGCGGGCTGGATCGCGTTCCGTATCCGGTTTATCAAGTTCGCGATCCAGGGTTTCTTTTGCCGCAACGGCTTCCCTGGCGCGGTTGTTGAGGAAGACTCCCGTTTCTCGCTGAAGGGCCCCTACAATCTCGAAGCCAGCCCTGATCTCCCGTTCGTTGAAGATGGGTTTGAGGGCATTGGCGCCGTCCTGCCCGGTGAACACCTCACGGTTCAGTTCGGCCATCATTTCGTCGACCGACTTGCCCGACGCGGCCTGCTGGCCGGCTTCATCCGTGATAGTGACCTGCGCGCCGCTTATACCGCTGCGAGTTGTACTGCCACTGTTGCCGCTGGCGGCCATGACAACTGGCAGACTGGCGCTGAAGTTGCCCAGGGTCGGCAGGGTACTGCCGGGCACCTGGCCGCCGGTGGCGGCCTGCCCCTGCTGGTTGGTACCCACACCGCCGCCGGAGCCGGCTTCCTTCCTGTCGCCATTGCCAGTGCTGTACCCGCCGCCAACACTGATGCTGCTGGCGGAGTATTCGGCGTGGTTACTGATGTCACTCGTGGTGAGTGTGCCGGTGGTCAGCGTGTTGAAACCATCCCTGACCGCCTTCTCGGACGACGTGATGGCGGCTCCCCTGAGGTCGGTGTTGTCCCTGGCTCTTATCTGGAACCCACCCGCGCCGGCTTCGATGCGCGACTGCTCGGTGACGCTGGCATAGTCGCTGTGTATCTTCTGCTGGCTGAGGTTTACGCTGCCCGAGAAGCCCGCGCCCACGGTCACGCTGCCGCCAACGTTGGTGTCTTTGCTCCTGAAGGCACTGGTGTCCTGCAGGCTCTCGATGCTGAGGTTGCCGCCTACGTCGGCCACCACCTGCCTGCCGCTGGCGACCGCGCCGCGCAGGCGGGTGTGGCCGCCGGACTCCAGGCTCAAGCGTTCGCCGGCTGTTACGTGGCTGTTGGTCCAGGTGACATCCTTGCCTTCTCCCTTACCTCTGCCAATGCTGGCGTTCGCCGTGACGCCCATGGCGGCGCCGCCCTGGCCGACAGAGATCGCCACACCCACTCCCGCGCTGGAGTTGCTGCTGGTTCGGCGGGTTTCAATGATGTTCTGCGCCGCCAGCAGATTGATATCGCCATCGGCCTTGAGCACGGCATCCCCGCCCGCGCGGATGTCGCTGCCGCGCACGGTCAGGTTGGAATCCGGCCCGCCGCGGGCGCCGATGCGCACATCGCCGCCCGCGGCCACGGCTGAACCGGCGGCCGTATCGGTGGTGGCGGTGGATTTGCTGTCGCTTTTACTGGCGCCAACGGTGATCGAGATATTGACGCCGCCAGCCGACTGCGGGTCGGCCTGGACCGCATCGTAGGCGTTCTTGGCCGCCAGCCCCGTGGCCGCGCCTGCCAGCACCTGCATACGTCCGTCAGCCGTCTGGCCGGCAGCGCGCTTCATCTGCCCGGCGGTCTCAATGGCCGACAACACCGGCGCAGAAATCGCCACGGTCAGGCCGGACTGGCGGAACTTGCTCTGTTCCACGCGCTTGCCGGTTTCCCGCGCGTCGACGATATCGACCTTCTTGGCCTGGATATCGATGCCGCCCTTGGGCGCCAGGACATGGCTGCCGGTCTGCTGGTAGTGGCCGCCCGCCACCAGGGTCACGTCGCCGGCCGTGGAGCCCGCGGTTGACGCCGCCGCGTGGGTACTGGCGTCCCGGCGGTCGCCGCTTTGCATCTGGCTGCCGATGGTGAAGGCGAGCCCGCCGTTGTAGAGGAAGCCGCTTTTCCGGTTTTCCTTGAAGTGGCTTTCCTGGCTGGTTTCGGTGGCGGCCAGGAGGGTCAGGTTGTTGTTGGCCACGATGGCCGTGCCGGCATCGGAGACGACGTTGCTGCCGGTGATGGTGACGTTCTCGCCCCGGATGGCGACGGTGTTGCCGCTGAAGGTGCTGGATAGCGCCGTGGTCTCTTCCAGGCTGTCGCGGGTCGTCTTCGTGCTGGAGCCCAGCAGGCTCTTGGACGAATGGCGATGGCCTTCGGCCCAGTTGCGGTTCGCTTTGCCTGCCAGGATGTTCACGTCGCCCCGCGCAACGGCAATCAGGGCTCCCTGCTCGCTGGTGACAGCGCCCGCGGTGCTACTCAGATCGCGGCCAGCCTGCAGGCGCACGTCGCCGGCCGTGGTGATGGTGCTGCCGACATCCTGCTCGTAACCCTGCCTGAGATAGTTGCTGGCATCGCGTACGTTGTTCTCCTGCTCGGCAATCGTGACGGTGCCCAGCGTCAGGTCCCGGCCGGCGACCATGGCGGTCTGACCCTCCTTGCCGCGGTTGCCGACCCGGGCCGCGATCAGCTTGGCGTCACGCCCCGCCGAGGCCAGCAGGAGGCCATTCGGGTTGGTGACGTAGAGACCGGCAACGCGATCCAGGTTGGTCCGGCTGAAGTCGCTGCGTCCGGCCCGCGTGGCGCCGCCGCGAGTGGTGCTGACCACGTTGAGGTCGCGTCCGGCGCCGAGCCGCAGCGTCGAACCGGCATCCAGCGTGCCGCCGATATTGTCGATGTCGGCGCGGGCGCTGAGCGCCACGGCATCGGCGGTGATGCGGCCGCCGAGAATGCGCAGGTTGTCGCCGCTGAGATTGACCACCGCGCGTCCCGCAATGGCGCCGGAATTAACGAGATCGCTTTTCAGGTTGAGATCGATGGCGCTGGCGGCCAGCAGGGTGCCGTTGCCGTCGATGTCGCCAGGTTGTACGCGGACGTAGACCTGCGGCACCAGGGCGCGCGTGATACTGCCGTCGGCCAGCGTCACGTCGCGTTCGACCAGCCAGACGATATCGCTGGTGAGCTGCGCCATCTGCCTGGCGCTGAGCGCCACTCCGGGACGCAGATTCCATTCCCTGGCGTAGGTGACGCCGGCATCCAGCAATGCCTGGTACTGCGCGTCGTCGCTGGCGTAGTTCGCGAGGAATCGGCGGCCCGTCAACTGGCCTATCTGGTCGCGCACCAGCTTCTGTTCGTAAAAGCCATCGCCCAGCCGCTTGTGCACCGCGGCCGGGTCATGGCCGAGCTGGGACAGCATGTAGTCGGAACTGAGCCAGTTGCGGTAGTCGGCGAAGCGCGGGTCGGTTTCGATGAGGTAGCCGCCGGCGTCGGGACCAGTGCGGAACAGGCTGTTGGCGGGTGCGGCTGTGTCGATCTGGACCGTACGAATGATCGTCACCGCGTCGCTGTTAGCACCTGTCACCCCCTGTGTGGGGCCCCGGACGGGAGCATTGAGGTCTGTGAAGTGTGGGCCCGTGACAGTGGCGGGACTGTCGACGTTGTTCACGCCAGCCCGGACTTCCGTTATCTGTCCAGGCCCGATAGTGCCCGTGGCACGGACGAGGCCGCCCTCGATGGCGCCGCCGACCTGATGGTCCCGGCGGTCAGGCACCGTCAAGCCGCTGCCTGCGCCTGCGGCGTGTTGCGCGACGCTTGAAACATTGAGGTCGAACGTTGTCGCAATGTCTTCGGGGGCGTAGGCAATCTTTCCGCGCCATTTGCGCTGGTGGAAGCGTCTTCCGCCACCGCGCCACCTTGAGTAGGTGTACTGGCTGGTGCCGGTCTGGTGGATTACGTGTTCGCCAACGGCGGCTACATTGTCGAGGCGATCCAGATCGCCCTGCAGAGTGCCGCCGGCGGCAATGCGGCTTTTGTCGTTGACAAGCCCGTCACCGCGCAGGGTCATATTGCCGCCCGCGCGAATGAGCGCCGGCGCGCTTTCGATCACCTGCGTTTGGTACTCGGTCTGCTTTACGTCGTATTGGGTCCAGTCGTGAATCTTCGCGCCGGTTTCCCTGTGGCGATAACGATTGGCATGGCTCCAGTGCTCCCAGCGGTATTCGCTGGCATCGTGTTTTTCGGGATCGCCTTCAGGCTGGATGTACAAATACCTGGTCGGGCCGCTGATCCGTGCCAGCTCCGTGCGGAAATGCAGGTTGCGATTAAGCAGGCGAGCGCTGTCGATGGTCAGCCCCCCCAGCGATTCGATGGTGGCGCTGTCGTTGAGGATGAGACTGGCGCGGCCAGCCGCCTGGTTGTCCGCGTCCAGCGAGCCGCCGATGTTCAAGGCATCGCTGCCGCCGCCCGCGCTGAATATCAGGGCGTGCTCGCGGTTGTCGATCGTGCTGGCGCCGATATCCAGCCGGCCACGCGCGGCGATGACGGCGGCGCGGCCGCCTTCCTCGCGGTTGTTGACCGTGCCCCCCTTGATGGCCAGGCGGTCGCCATGGATGCGGCCGGTGCCGACGTTGTCGAGCGTGCCGGCCTCGATCCGGGCCTGGCCGCCGTCGATGAGGCCACGGTTGGCCAGGGTGTCGAGCGCAACGACCGTGGCGCGGCCCGCGCTCATTTCGCCGGTGGCGGTGTTGTCGACGTTGGCGCCGCGCGCTTCGAGGTCGCCCGCCCGAAGCAGGCCGCGGTTGGTCAACAGGCCGGCGGTGCTGATGCGCGCGCGACCGTTGGCGGTGATTTCCTTGAGGTTGGTGAAGTCCTGCTGGAGGATGAGGCTCAAATCTCCCTTGGACAGCAGGCTGCCGTCGCCGCCCAGGCTGTCCGCGGTGACGCTGAGCGACTTGCCCGCCAGCAGCGTGCCGAGCGGGTTGAGCGCCCGGCTGACCGCCACCTCGAGGCTGCCGCCGGCTGTGACGGTGCCGCGCGTGTTGTCCAGGACGCTGTCTGTGCCCGCGCCAAGGATGCCGATGTGGGTTTCGGCGACGATGGCGCCGGCGGTGTTGTCGATGCCGCCGCTACGGATGAGGGCATCCCCCTGGCTGTGCACGATGCCGCCGCGATTGTCCAGGCTGCCGCTGGCAAGCGCCAGCGCGTCGCCGCTGAGGATGCCGCCCGTGTTGCCGGCGTCGGTGTTGGCCAGCGACTGGCCGTGGGTGTCCACGCGCATCCCTCGCGCCGACTGCAACAGGCCGCCAGTGTTGTTCAGGGCGCCGCTGTCCGCGCTGAGCGTGCCGCGGCTGCTGGCGATGGTGCCGCCGCCATTGTCGAGCGAGCCCAGCCGGGTATCGACTTCGACGTTGGCGCCGAGTACCGTGCCACCGGCATTGCCGAGCCCCGCCGCGGCCACGCGGACATCGCCGCCGCCTTGCAGCGTGCCGCCCGCGTTCTCGATACGGCCCTGCGTATCCACGTCGAGCTTGCCGTCGATGGAGACGATCAGGCCGGCGTCGCGGTTGACCAGCGTGCCCGCCCTGACGGCGAGGTCTTCGGCGCCGACCAGCTTGCCGCGCCGGTTGTCCACGGCATCTCGGACAATGGCGGTCAACGGGCCGGCGGCATTGACCGCGCCGCCACGGTTGTCCAAGGAGCCGGCGCGGACATCGGCCTTGCCGGCGCTGGCAACGAGGCCATCGCGCCGGTTGTCCAGCGTGCCGCCGATGTACACGGCCAGGCCGGCGGCGCTGGACGTCTGCACCTTGCCTGCCTGGTTGGCCAGTTCGCCCGCCTTGACGATGGCGGCGCCAGCCGCGACCAGGGCGCCACCGGTGTTGTCCAGCGTGCGCGCCACGTCGATGCGGGTCGCGGCATCGCCAGCCGCCTGCACCGTGCCGTCACGATTGATGAGCGCGCCAGCCTGGAGCGCCAGCGCGCCGTTGCCGGCCAAGGTGCCGTCAGTGTTGTCGAATTGATCGGTGACGGTGATGCGGCTGGCGTCCGTGCCGGTGGCCGATACCGTGCCGCGAGCATTGTCGAGAGACTTGGCGTGAAGTTCAACGGCGCCGTTGCCGGCGATAGTGCCGCCGCGGTTGTCCATTGCGTCGCGGACCGTGAGGTCCAGCGGCTTGCCGCCGCTGGCCACGAGCGAGCCCTTGGCGGTGGTCAGCGTGCCGGTGTTGACGGTGATGGCCTTGGCCCGCGTGGTGGCGCCGGTCAGGTCGGTCGTTGCGCCTTTCAGGCTCAACGCGCCGTGGCTGGCAATCGTAGCGCGCTCGCCGCGCAGCGTCTGGGCCTCGATTTCGAGACGGCCGTCGCCCGTTAGAAGAATGCGGCCCTCCGCGGTGCCGAGGGCGCCAGCGCGAATGTCCAGGTCGGCATTACTGGCGAGCGTACCCCCGTTGCCGTTATCGAACAGACCGGCCACCTCGATGCGGTTGGCCTGGTTGCCGCCGGCGATGACCCTGCCGCCGCGGTTGTCGAAGGACTGTGCGGCGAGGTCGACCTGGGCGGCACCGAGCTTGGCCTTTCGATGGTCGCTGTCGCCCAGGCGCAGGATGGCGATGCCGGCCGTGGCCGTCTCGCCGCCCGCACCGCTGAACGCGCCGGCATTGACCAGCAGGCCACCGTCGCCGGCATGGGTGATGTGGCCATCGGTGTTGACCAACTGGCCGGCGTCCAGGGTCAGGCGCTTCGCATTGCTGGCCAGGGTGCCTTCGCTGTTGTCGAGTTGCCCCTTGACCTTGATGTGGGTGTCGGCCTCGTCGCTGTGCTGGAAGATGCCGGCGCGGTTGGAGAAGTCCTGCGCGCTCAGGACAACGGGACCGGCCACCTGCATCAGGCCGGCATCGTTGTTGAGTTGGTCTGCCGCGATGCGCGCCTCGGCGACCTTGAATTCGCCCTTGCGGTTGCCGAGATCGCCGCCGCTCACGTCGAGCCGCCGCGCGCCAAGGTGCCCGCCATCGTTGTCAAGGCCGGCCCCGACAGTCACGTCGACAGCACCGCCGGCCATGATGCGACCGCCGTCGTTGTCCAGCGCGGACGCGATGTTCAGCGCGCCGTTGGCCAGCGGCGCGACGCCGGTGCCTTCACCCGGCGCAGCGCCGCCGGTGCCGCCCGCTCCGCCGCCTGTCCCGCTGCCGTTGCCCGTGTTGCCGCCGCTGTCCGGCGTGGCGCTGGTATCGGCTGCCGCCAGCCCGATACGGCCATCATCGCGATTGCTCAGCCGCGCGGCGTGCAGCGCCAAGTGCTGTGTGCCGGTCTGCTCGATGGCGCCGCCGCGGTTCTTCAGCGACTGGGCGTTGGCCTCGATACGCCGTGCATTGAGCATGCCGTTGCGGTTGTCGATGTCCTGCGGCGTGCTGACCACCAGTTCGCGGCCGGCGCTGATCATGCCGGCATTGGCAAGGCCGCCGCTCACGTCGATGCGGGTATCGGCACTGGCCTGCATCGTGCCGCTGTTTTCCAGGCGGCCATCGGCGGTGACGACCAATTTGCCGGCCTGCGCGCCGAGGGTGCCGGCGTTGCGCATGCCGACACCGTGCTCGGTGCCCACCAACACGATTTTCTGGCTGTACATGCCGCCGAGCGCGCCAACGTCCAGCGCGAAGGCCGGCGCATCGCCGCTGGCGGCGGTCTTCCGCAGCTTGGCGTGGTCGGCGCTGACCTCGTTGGTCCCGGTGGAAACCTGGAGCTGCTGCGCCCAGATTCCGGCATTGGCCTCCACGGAACGGGCGATCAGGTCCGTATAGTTGGTGGCGCTGGCGTCCATGCCTTTGCCATCGACCCGGATGGCGCCGCCTGCCACGCGATAGCCTTCCAGCGATCCGCCGTTGATGATCGGCTTGCCGGTGGCGAGGGTGGCGCGGTCGGCGTTGATGAAGCCGCAGCCGTCGCAGGAAATACCGGCCGGGTTGGCGATAATCAGTTGGGCGCGATCGCCGGCAACTTCCACGTAGCCGCGCAATTGGCTCGGGTCGCTGGCGTTCACCTCGTTGAGGATGACGCGGGCGGTCCCGCGCGCCAGCCACGGGTTGCCTTGCACCCAGCCGCCCAACTGCGTCTGCGTGTTCGTGCGGGCGTTATTGAGGATGGCGCCTTGCTGGTCGACGTCGAATTGCCTGTAGGCATTGCGCGAGACGCCCGCGGCGCTCGGCGTCTGGATGTTCACCAGGGGCACGCCGTTGGCGGCCTCCAGCACTGTCGGGCGCTGATTGCCGGGAGCGCCGGGGTCGGCGACGACCTGGGCGGTCGCCAGCGGCGCGACGACCGCCTGCCCCAGCGCGAGCGCCAGGGCGAAACGCAAGGGTCTGACGGTGGCAAGAAACCTGCTGCCGGCGGCGGTGGCGTTTGCGCAGCTTGCGCCCGGCCCGTCGCGCCGCGCAATCTCCGCGACGACCTGGAACAGGCCCAACGCCCGGTTGAAAACGACGCGATACAGGTTCTTGTTCATGTCATCACTGCCTTTTGCTTGCGCGTAATCGATGCGGAATCAGCAGGCCCAGCCAAGGCTGAAGCCGGCGGTGAGCGAGTCGGTCATGAAGCCCCTGGGCCTGGAGAGCGGCATGCCGGCGAAGAGATCCCAATGGAATCCCTTGGCGCCGCCGCGCAGGCCAATGACCGCGCCGGCCAAGTTGCGGCCCTGCAGCCAGCGGGTGGACGGGCCGCCGACATGGCCGTAGTCGGCGCCGAAATAGAGTTCCTGGCCGGCGCCGAGCAGCAGACCGATTTCGTTGCGCCAGATCCAGCCGCGCTCGCCCATCAGGGTCAGCTCGCCGTCGAACCCGCGCACGCTGTAGCGCCCGCCGATGGAGAAGCGATCCTGGGGCACCAACGGCGTGCGATCCCATTGCGCGCGCCAACTGCCGATGTAGCGGGCGCGTTGCGACCCGAGCGGCAGGGGAACCAAGAGCTGGGCGCTGGCGGTGATGACCTTCATTCGGGAGCTGCCTTCGCCGAAGTCTTCCTCGGGCGCAGGCATCGCGTTGAAAGCACCGGTGCCGCGCCGGTAGGCCAGGTTCGCATCGAGCGTGCTTTCGCCCAGGTATTCGCGGTGCGTCAGGCCCAGTTCCCAGCCGCCGGTGCGACGGCGCTGGACCTCGATTTCCGTATCGTCGATGAAGTTGTTCGACCTGCGCATCCAGCCGCGGCCGTAGAGGGAGGTCTTGCGGGTGGCATCGCGATGGATGAGCCGCGACAGGCGCAGTTCGGCGTTGTCGCTGGTGCCGCTGTAGACATAGTTCTGGCTGTAGCCGGCGACGGTCTGGCGATACCCATAGCCGCTGGCCGTGGCGCTTAGCGCCCAATAGCCATGGGGCAGGCTGTAGTGCGCGGTGTAGCCCCTGGTGCCCTTGCGGTTGCCGTTGAACACGTCATGGTTGAGGCTGGCGTAGAACAGGTCGTTCAGCATGAGGAGGTCGTCAAGGGAGACGGTCAACTCCCCCTGGAGCCTGCCGGTCGCCTTGCTGCCGGCGTCATCCAGGGACGCGGACACACGGATCGGGGGCGAGCGCTGCCGCCAGGCGATGACCAGGTCGCTCTCGCCGGGGCGGGCATCTTCGCCATCGGCCGGGACGATCTGGATGTCCGCCTCTGCCGTCGGCACGCGCTTGAAGTTCTCCAGCGCCTGTTCGACGTCGCGCAGATTGAGCAGGTCGCCGCGCCCGACCGGCACGGCGTTCGAGGCCGTGGCCCGGCGTGATGTGCCGGGCGCGAAACGAATGGCGCGGATGCGGCCCGGCACGACGGTAAGCGTCAGCGTGCCGCCCGTAAGATCCTGGGGCGCGGCGAGGATGCGGGTGGTGACGAACCCCCGCGCAACGACGGCGTTCTGCACGCGCGTCATGACCACGCTGATGCCCTTGGCGCCGAGGCAGCGCCCCGTGGCGGCATCGTTGTCGGGATCGGCGGCGTTCAGGGCCCAGACAAACCGCCCGGCATCCTCGCCATCGAGGCGAATGCGGCCAATCGGGAAACATGGCGTCTCGTCGCGCGGCAACAGATCCGGCGACGGCGCGCGCGCCGGCTGCGCCCGAACACTCGGCGCCGCTTCCTGTTGCTTGCGCAGTATCCGCTCGCGCTCCTGCTGACGCAGCAGTTCCTGCGCGGCGCCAGCCTGCGTCTGTGCGGACGCCGATACCATGAACAGCAGCAGGCTGAACGAGATCCATGCCCGCTGCCACAACCACCCGACCATCCTCCCCCCTTTATATCCGTGCGCAGTAATGCTTCGGGATTGGATGGCGGTAAGGCGGATATTGGGACGCGGAGAGCCCGCTTGTCAGACTACACGTTAGCTGTCACTCGTGATTTCGGATCACATAACCTATTGACGGTAAACGGCGGCAGCGCCTCAGGCTTCATGCCCGGCACGGGAAAGCGGCAACCAACGAAACAGCGCCCGAATGAACTGACCCCCGGAAGCTGGACTCAAATCCAACCTTCGGGGGTCAGTTCAGAAGGCGCTTTTTTTGGCTGCCGGCGCAGCCCCGGTCAGCCGCGTCCGACGAACGGCATGTTGGTCGCCATGATCGTCATGAACTGGACGTTGGCTTCCAGCGGCAGGCGCGCCATGGCGGCCACGGCCTGGGCCACATGGGCCACGTCCATGCGCGGCTCGACCCTGGTGCTGCCATCGGCCTGCAGGATGCCGGCGGCCATGCGTTCGGTCATTTCGGTGGCCGCGTTGCCGATGTCGATCTGGCCGCAGGCGATATGGTATGGGCGGCAATCGAGCGAGATCGATTTGGTCAGGCCGGTCACCGCATGCTTGGTGGCGGTGTAGGCAATCGAGAACGGCCGCGGCGCATGCGCCGAGATCGAGCCATTGTTGATGATGCGGCCGCCCTGCGGCGCCTGCGCCTTCATCACGCGGATCGCGGCCTGCGCGCACAGGAACATGCCGGTCAGGTTGGTGTCGACCACCTCGCGCCAGAGGGCGACCGGCAATTCCTCGATCGGCATGGCGGGAGCGCCACGGCCGGCGTTGTTGAACAGCACGTCGAGCCGGCCGTATTCGCGCTGCGTCGTATCGAACAGCTCGCGCACCGCCTGTTCATCGGATACGTCCGTCGGCACCACCAGCGCCCGCACACCGTCTTCGCCCGCCGCCGTGCGCGTGGCTTCGAGCGGTTCGCGGCGACGGCCGGCCAGCACCACGCGATACCCCTGCGCCAGGAATTCCAGCGCCACCGCCCGGCCTATGCCGGTGCCGGCCCCTGTGACCAGCGCGACGCGCGGCGGTTCGATCTCGTTCGTGTGCATCGGATGCTCCTTGTTATCGATCGGCGAAATGCTAACCGAATCGATCTGGACGTGGTGCAAGCGAACGTTCCATTCGCTACGCGTGAATTACCGGCCCGGCATGGGGCGTTACACGTTGCGCGCGCGCAATCGCGGCGGTAACGCTTTGCGCTGTCACAAATTTCCATATAATTTTGGGAAATTAACTTATTACCAAAATCCGATAACCGGGGAGTCTCCCATCATGGCACTACGGCCCTTTTCCGCTGTCCGCTGGGCAAGCTCGCTGGCCCTGGGCGCCGGCGCCCTGGCCGCGCTGCCGGCCCACGCCGCGCCCGACGGACAGCAGATCAGCACCCAGGGCGCCAACGGCGCGCCCGCCTGTATGACCTGTCACGGCGCCCATGGCGAAGGCAACCCCGCCGGCGGCTTTCCGCAGTTGGCGGGCATGGGCGCCGCGTACCTGGCCGAACAACTCGAGGCCATGGCCAACGGTGGCCGGGTCAGCCCGATCATGGCGGCCACCGCCAAGGCGCTGGACCCAGCCCAGCGCCAGGCGGTGGCCGAGTATTACGCGGGCCTGCCTTCGCCCCTGAACATCGATCGGCTGGCCGCCACCGCCCTGCATCCAGTCAAGCCCGACAATACCGGGGCCTGGCTGGCGACGCGCGGCGCCTGGGACAAGAATGTGCCGGCCTGCAACCAATGCCATGGCCCGGGCGGCATTGGCGTGGGCGCCAACTTCCCCAGCCTGGCGGGCCAGCCGGCGGCCTACATCGCCGGCCAATTGCGCGCCTGGCGCCAGGGCCAGCGCCCGCCAGGTCCGCTCGGCCTGATGCCGGCGGTCGCCACCCGCCTGACCGACGCCGAAATCGACGCCGTGTCCGCCTACTATGCCGGCCTGCCCAAGGCCGCCGACCAGCTTGCCGCGCAAGCCAGCGCCGCGGGAGCCAAGCAATGAGCCACGTCCCCTCTCGATTCGCCCGCCTACTGCTGTTGGCCGCCGCCCTCGCGCCCGGCGCCGCCGCCATGGCCGCCGATACACCGCCCGCATTCACCCCGCCAAGCGCCGCCTCGCTGCCCGACACCGAATTCGGCCAGGTCGTGCGCCAGGGCGAACAGATCTTCCTGCACACGCCGCAGAACGCCAGCAAATTCGTCGGCAACAACCTCAACTGCGTCAGTTGCCACCTGGATGCCGGCCGCCGTCCCGACTCGGCGCCGATGTGGGCGGCCTACGTGCTGTACCCCGCCTATCGCGCCAAGAACGGCCACGTCAACACGCTGGCCGAACGCCTGCAAGGCTGTTTCCGCTTCAGCATGAACGGCAAGCCGCCCGCGGCCGACGACCCGGTCCTGACGGCCTTGCAGACTTATATGTTCTGGCTGGCCAGCAAGGCGCCCACCGGCGTGCGGCTCGAAGGCCAGGGCTACCGCAAGCTGCCCAAGCCGGCGCAAAAGGCCGACTACGTACGCGGCAGCCAGGTCTACGCCCAATATTGCGCGGTCTGCCATGGCGCCGAAGGCAAGGGACAGAAGAACGGCGACCATTGGGTCTTCCCCGCGCTGTGGGGCGCGGATTCGTTCAACTGGGGCGCCGGCATGCACCAGATCGGCAATGCCGCCGGATTCATCAAGGCCAACATGCCGCTCGGGCAGGCTGGCATGCTGAGCGACCAGGAAGCCTGGGACGTGGCCTATTTCATGAATGCGCACGAGCGGCCGCAGGATCCGCGCTATACCGAATCGGTGGCCAAGACCCGGGCCAAGTATCACGACTCCGACGATTCGCTGTACGGCATCGAGGTCAATGGCCATCTGCTCGGCAGCGACTCACCGCCGTCCGGCGGCAAGCTGAGGCAGGCCGCGGCGCGCTGACCCCGCGCGCCCGGCCGCTCCAGGGCCGCCGGGCGCACGGGATTTTCCGCGGTTGCCGGGCGCCTCGGCCACGTCCCGCCGAGCCCCCCGGCACCACGGCCGTGGCGGGGATTTTCCCTGCCGCGGCGCGCGATTTGCTATTCTTCGGGTCTCGGCATCACACGCTCGTCACATTCATGCACGCCACTTCCGGCAATGTCTTCATGGTCGTCGCCCCCAGCGGGGCCGGCAAATCCAGCCTGGTCAAGGCCTTGCTGCAGCAAGACCCGTCCATCCTACTGTCCGTTTCCTGCACCACCCGCGCGCCGCGTCCCGGCGAAGAAGACGGCCGCGAATACCGCTTCATCGGCACCGACGAATTCAAGCAGATGCGCGACGAGCAGCGCCTGCTGGAATGGGCCGAGGTGCACGGCAATTTCTACGGCACGCCGCGCGACCGCATCGACGAAGCCACCCGCGAAGGCCGCGACGTGCTGCTGGAGATCGACTGGCAGGGCGCGCGCCAGGTGCGCCAGCGCTTCCCCGCCGCAATCGGCATTTTCGTGCTGCCGCCATCGATCGAAGAACTCGAAAGCCGGCTTAAGGCGCGCGGCCAGGATGCGCCCCAGGTGATCGCGCGCCGGCTCATGGCCGCCGGCGGCGAAATCGCGCACGCGCCGGAATGCGAATATGTTATTATTAATCAAGAATTTAGCGTGGCCTTGTCGGAACTGACTCAAATCGTCAGCGCCGCGCGGCTGCGCTTTTCGTCTCAGGCCATCCGCCACGCCGAATTGTTCGCGCAACTCGGCATCCCGGCAGCCCACTGAAACGAAACCGCATTCTCCCTATCCTCCATCAGCACCAGGTGTCCTAATGGCTCGCATTACCGTCGAAGACTGTCTGAACCAGATTCCCAACCGTTTCAAGCTCACGCTGGCCGCCACCTACCGCGCCCGCGAGCTGGCGCAAGGCCATGCCCCGCGCCTGGACAGCAAAGACAAGCCCACGGTCACTGCCCTGCGCGAAATCGCGGGCGGCCTCACCGGCGTGGAAATGCTGCGTAAAGTTCCCACCTGATCTTTTCCGGGGGGCGGCAAGCAATAGCTTTTCCCGGGCTGAAATACGCTTCATCAGGTCTGCTTGCCGCACTCCGTGCGGGTTCCCGTCTGGGACGCCGCACGGGCAAAAAAGACAAGCACTCCGCCACACCATCCTCCGTCGCCGCGCAAGAAGCGGCGGAAACGACTGCCTCGCCGGTCGCCTCGTTGGCGCCGCTGACCGAAATCATCGGCAGCTATCTCGACAAGAAAGATGTAGAACGCGTGCGCGAAGCCTACCGCTTCGCCGACCAGGCGCACCTGGGCCAGTTCCGCGCCAGCGGTTCGCCCTACATCTCGCACCCCATCGCCGTCACGGAAATCTGCGCGGGCTGGAAGCTCGACGCGAACGCGTTGTCCGCCGCCCTGCTGCACGACGTGATGGAAGACCAGGGCATCGCCAAGCACGAGCTGGCCGAAAAGTTCGGCCCTGAAGTCGCCGAGCTGGTCGATGGCCTCTCCAAGCTGGACCGGCTCGATTTCGCCACCAAGGCCGAGCAGCAGGCCGAGAGTTTCCGCAAGATGCTGTTGGCGATGGCGCGCGACGTGCGCGTCATCCTCATCAAGCTGGCCGACCGCCTGCACAACATGCGCACGCTGGACGCGGTCAACCCCGAAAAGCGCCGCCGCATCGCCCGTGAAACGCTGGATATCTACGCGCCCATCGCGCACCGGCTGGGCCTGAACCTGTTGTTCCGCGAGCTGCAGGACCTGTGCTTCGCGGCCATGTACCCGAACCGCTACCAGGTGCTGTACAAGGCCGTGCTGGCCGCGCGCGGCAACCGCCGCGAGGTGATCGGCAAGATCGCCGACTCGGTGCGCGCCGCGCTGCCGGCCGCCGGCATCGAGGCCGAGGTCACCGGCCGCGAGAAGACGCTGTACGGCATCTACCGCAAGATGGTCGACCAGAAGAAGTCGTTCTCCGACGTGCTGGACATCTACGGTTTCCGCGTCATCGTCCACACGCTGCCCGAGTGCTACCTGGCGCTGGGCACGCTGCACCAGCTCTACCGGCCGGTGCCCGGCAAGTTCAAGGACTACATCGCGATTCCCAAGGTCAACGGCTACCAGTCGCTGCACACGACGCTGGTGGGCCCCTACGGCACCCCGGTGGAATTCCAGTTCCGCACCCGCGACATGCACCACGTGGCCGAGGAAGGCGTGGCTTCGCACTGGCTGTACAAGGGCGCCGACCTGACGCTCAACGACCTGCAAAAGCGCACCCACCAGTGGCTGCAATCGCTGCTCGACATCCAGAGCCAGACCGGCGATTCCGGCGAATTCCTCGAACACGTCAAGGTCGACCTGTTCCCGGATGCGGTCTACGTCTTCACCCCGCGCGGCAAGATCATCTCGCTGCCGCGCGGCGCGACGCCGGTGGACTTCGCCTACGCCATCCATACCGACATCGGCAACCAGGCGGTGGCCGCCAAGGTCAACGGCGAGTTCGTGCCGCTGCGCACGGAACTGAACAGCGGCGACACGGTGGAGATCGTCACCTCGCCCGCCTCGCGCCCGAACGCGCAATGGCTCAACTACGTGCGCACCGGCCGCGCCCGCTCGGAAATCCGCCACTACCTGCGCACCGTCAAGTACGAGGAATCGGTGGCCTTCGGCGAGCGCCTGCTGGGCCAGGCCCTGCAGGAATTGCACATGCCGCTGCCGGCCACCGACGACCCGGCCTGGCAGAAACTGGCGCGCAGCACCGGCGCCAGCTCGCGCGAGGAAATCCTGGCCGACATCGGCCTGGGCAAGCGCCTGGCCGCCGTGGTGGCGCGCCGCTTCGCGCCGGAGCATCAACTGGTGGCCACCACCGCCGCCGCCGTGGACGAACTGACCTCGGCCCGCAGCGCCCCGATCCTGATCCAGGGCAACGAAGGCCAGGCGGTGCAACTGGCGCCGTGCTGCGGCCCGCTGCCCGGCGACCCGATCATCGCCGGCATGCGCCTGGGCCATGGCCTGGTGGTGCATACCGCCGACTGCCCGGTGGCCATGCGCCAGCGCCTGCGCGAACCGGAACGCTGGATCAACGTCGCCTGGGATGCGCACACCGCCAAGCACCTGGCCACGCGCCTGGACATCGTCACGCGCAACGAGCGTGGCGTGCTCGGCCGGCTGGCCGCGGAAGTCACGGCGGCCGACGCCAACATCATGCACGTCACCATGCACGATGACGCGGTTGCCACGGTGTCGCTGCACCTGACCATCCAGGTCGACAGCCGCAAGCACCTGGCGCAGGTGATTCGCGCCATCCGCCATGTGCCGCAGGTGCAGAAGATCGTCCGGGTAAAGGGCTAAAGGCGGGGAGCCCACCCCCGAAGCGCTGCGCGCTTCCCCCTCAAGGGGGCATGTCTACGGACCGGCGGAGCCGGATCCGTGACACCCCGCTTGGGCGCGGTTCAGGGGCGATACTCGCTCAGGCCACGTGTTGCAGGAAGTCCTTCAGGCGCTGGCTGGGCGGATTGTCCAGCAGCTCGGCCGGCGGACCGTCATGCGCGATCTTGCCGGCGTCGATGAAGATCAGGCGGCTGCCGACCTTGCGCGCGAACTCCATTTCGTGCGTGACCACCACCATGGTCATGCCCTCCTCGGCCAGGTCGCGCATCACCTTCAGCACTTCGTGGCGCAGTTCGGGGTCGAGCGCCGAGGTCGGCTCGTCGAACAGCATCAGCTTGGGCTTGATGGCCAGCGCGCGGGCAATCGCCACGCGCTGCTGCTGGCCGCCCGACAATTCAGACGGGTAGTGGTTCATGCGCTCGCCCAACCCGACCTTGCGCAGCAGTTGCTCGGCCAGTTCGCGCGCCTCGTCGCGGCTCTGGCCGCGCGTGTGCACCGGCCCGAACATGACGTTCTGCAGCGCGGTCATCTGCGGGAACAGATTGAACTGCTGGAACACCATGCCGGCCTCGCGGCGGATCTCGCGGATCTGCGCGGCCGGACCGTTGACGCTCAGGCCATCGACCAGCAGGTCGCCGCCATTGATGGTCTCGAGCACGTTGATGCAGCGCAGGAAGGTGGACTTGCCGGAACCGGACGGCCCGACCACCACGACCACCTCGCCGGCGTCGATATTGAGCGAGATGCCATCCAGTACCGTGGACTCGCCGAACGTCTTGGTGACGTCATGAAACTCAACCATGCTCATAGTATGCGCATCCTCTTTTCCACCAGGTGCAGGATCAGCGCCATCGTGCCCGTCAGGATCAGGTAGACGATGGCGATGGCCGACCAGATCTCGACCGCGCGGAAGTTGCTGGCCATGATTTCCTGGCCCTGGCGGGTCAGTTCCGCGACGCCGATCACGATGAACAGCGACGAATCCTTCAGGCTGATGATGCACTGGTTGCCCAGCGGCGGAATCATGCGGCGAAACGCCACCGGCCCGATGATGTGGAACAGGATCTTGTGGAACGGCAGGCCCATGGCCTGCCCGGCTTCCTTCAGGCCCTTGTGCACCGACAGCAGCGACCCGCGCACGATTTCGGAAATATAGGCGCCCGAATTGATGATGAGCGTGACAATGGCCGCCCATTCGGCATCCACCCGGATGTTCGCCAACAGCGGCAAGGCGAAGTAAATGAACATCACCTGCACCACGATCGGCGTGCCGCGGATCACCGCGACATACACCTGCGCGATGCCCGACAGTATCGGGTGCCCGTAGGCCCGCGTCACGCCGGAGAGCGCGCCCAGCAGAAAGCCGCCGACCAGGCCCCAAAAGGTGATCTTGATCGTCATCTGCGTACCCACCCACAGGTTGGGCAACGCATCCATCACTACTTTCCAGTCAAAATCCACGATTACCCCTCAATGGCGCGCCTCGCGCGTCGCCTCATGGCGGGAACGCCCGGCGCCGCAAGCGACTCGGGGCCGCCCCGTCCCGGGCCCGGCGTCGCCGCAGCGAAGCGCCAGGGCCCCAGACTGCCGGGCGGCCCCGAAATGCAACATCGATCCGACGCGGAAGCTCAAGGCTTCTTGCCGAACCACTTCTCGTAGATGGCGTCGTACTGGCCGTTGGACTTGAGCGTGGCCAGGGCCTTGTTGACCTTCGGCACCAGATCGCTGCCCTTGGGGAAAGCGATGCCGTAGAAGTCGCCGCTCTTGACCGAGCCGACCACCTTGACGCGGCCCTTGCCCGCCGTGTTGGCGTAGTACTGGACGTTGGGGGTGTCGTGCACGGCGGCGTCGACCCGGCCGGTGGCCAGTTCCAGGTAGGCGTTGTCGATGTTGGGGAACAGCTTGAGCTTGGCGTCCGGCACCTGCGCCTTCAGGAAGTCCACGGTGGCGGTGCCGGTCTTGACGGCGACCGTCTTGCCAGCCAGCGACTTGGCATCCTTGATGTCGGTGTTCTTGTCGCCGACCAGGATGGCCAGGCCGCTTTCGTAGTAGGGATCGGAGAAATCGATCACCTTCTTGCGGTCGTCGCGGATGGTGATGCCGGCCAGCGCGGCATCGATGTTCTTGGTCTGCAAGCCGGGGATAATGCCGTTGAAGTCCATCGGCTGCAGCTTGTACTTGAGGTTCAGTTCCTTGGCGATGGCCGCCCACAGGTCGATGTCGAAGCCGGTATAGGTGTTGCCCTGCTTGAACTCGAACGGCACGAAAGCGGTGTCGGTGGCCACCACCAATTCCTTGCCTTGGGCATAAGCGCCGGAGGCGGCGCCGAACATGGCCACGGACAGGCCGACCAAGGCGGCGGCGACTTTACGTTTAATCATGAAACTCTCCTCTTGGGGCTGATCGCGCCCGGGGTTGTAGTTGGAACATGATGCGCGGGCCGCGCCGGGATCGCCGGAGCAACTTACAGGGCATGTTAACGCATCCGTCCCCACCGCAGAGAGCTTAGAAAAATTACAATCCGCATGACACCCGGAGAATCCCCATGCCCTACAAGTATGTACGCATCGCCGGCAACCGGCGCCAGGCCGGCGTGGCCCTCGGCAAACTGGCCCGCCCGCTGATGGCGACCTACCTGGACCAGAGCGCCACCTGGAAAGCGCTGCGCCCCTGGCGCGGCCATCCCTACCTGGACGAGCTGGGGCAACAGGCGCAGGCCAACCTGCCCGCGATCTGGGAAGAACTGGAAGGATTGGCCGAGGGGCTGGACATGCCGCTGGCGGACGTGCTGCTATGGAATTGCCGCGGCGACCTGCTGCACAGCAGCGGCAGCGGCGATGGCTGCACCTCGGTAGCGCTGAAGGCGGTGGACGGCACCCGCTGGATCGGCCACAACGAGGACGGCGATCCGTTCCTGTACGGCCGCTGCCATCTGGTCGACGTGGCGCTGGACGACGCGCCGGGCTACCTGAGCTTCTATTACCCGGGTTCCCTGCCCGGCCATACCTTCGGGGCCAATCGCGCCGGCCTGGTGCAGACCATCAACAACCTGCGCACCCGGCAACGTCATGCCGGCGTGCCGCGCATGCTGCTGGCGCGCGCCGTGCTCGACTGCGCCACGCTGGACGAAGCCGTGGCGCTGCTGCGCGGCACCTCGCGGGCGGGCGGTTTTCACCATACGCTGGGCTCGGCCGCCGACGCCCGCATCTTCAGTGTCGAGGCGGCGCCGGGCAATGCGTCCGAGCTGGAGATCGGCACCCGCTACGGCCATGCCAACCACATGGTGCACCAGGGCAGCCGCGGCCAGACGCAGATCATCACCGACTCGTCGCGCGAGCGCCAGCGCCGCATCGAGGGCATCGTCGACACCTGGTCGCCCGCCACCGGCGGGACGGACCTGCTGACGGCGCTGCATGACACCGAGGGCGAATTGCCGATCCTGCGCACCGATCCCAAGGACCCGGACGGCGAAAACACGCTCGCCACCGCGATCTTCGAAATCGGCGATGGCGAGGTGACGCTGCGGGTCTACGATCGCAAGCCGAAGGCGGATATCGTCCTGGATGTGATGAACGATCCGGAGTAGGAATACTTGCGCGCAGAACCGCGCGCAAGTATTAGCAATGCACTGAGGTGCTAGCCAATGAACGTCAGGGGGCCCTCTCCTTCACGACGGTTCTTGGTGTGCAAGGCATGCAGGTGACCTCACGCAATTCCGGCAAATCTCGGATCAAATCCAATCGAAAAATACCTCACCCAAAAATAGAATGAGACTCAATATTATTTGAGGGTCTCATGCGTATCTCGCGCCTTTGTGCCAGTCTAATTCTAGTTATCCCCCTCGCAGCGTGGGCTGAATTACCTCTTACGGTGGAGAACCTGATCACCGACGCGGGGAAGCTCAGGATGGAATTATCGTTGGCCTACGCCAACACAGACCGCAATGGCATATCAATCGGCGAACCGATTATTGTCCAGACGGGGCCGACGTCATTCATCACCGTTCCCACGTCGCTCGGAGAGAGTCTCGGTAATAGCGACACCGTGGTTGGCACACTCGGTCTGCGATACGGTCTGACAACAGACACCGAGTTGTATGCCCGAATAAGCGGCCTCTCGTCAAACCAGCGCAATAGCGGTGTCGACGGCACAACCACCAGCAGCGAGTCGAAATTCGTCGATGCTTGGGTAGGCATCAACTATCAATTCAAACAAGATACCGACAGTCCTGCCGTACTCGGATTCGGGGAAATCGCTTTACGGGAAAAGCACCGGCAAGATAGCGCCAGCCTCAAGTCGGCCATGCTAGGCGTTACCGCCTACCACGCAATCGATCCAATCGTATTCTCATTGACGGCCGCGTACCAGTTCAACCAAGCCCGTGTAGACGGTTCTTACCGATACCGGCCAGGCAACTTGCTATTGCTCAACCCCTCGGTGGGCTTCGCCGTCAACGACCGCGTGACACTCACCACAGGCGCGCAATGGACGCACCGGCAGGCCGATCGGCTGGACGGTCATAACCAAGGCATCAATCGCACCGCAACCGATCTATTACTTGGCGTCGGTTACGGCCTGACAAGCGATAGCACACTGACCACCACCTTAAAGGCCAATGTATCGGGCCGTAGCGGTTCGGAGTTGCGAGCCAACTGGCTGTACACGTTTTGACCTTGACACGGTTGAAAAAAAGGCGGCAAGCCGCCCGAAAAGATTGCCGGTGACGCAAACACCGGCAATAGGTGCCTTGAGAGTCTATTTCAAGGCTTGTTGTAGTTCCTGTAGTTCCTAGAGAGTCTATATGAAACAGTTAACACGCATAGCACTAATGCTGACAACCGCCGGCCTGCTGTCCTCACAGGTATACGCCAGCGAACCGAGAATACCCGATCTCGATCGGCCGATGGCCGTTTTTAGTGCGACAGACATTAATGCAATGTTCGAACCATCGAATCGACCAATGCAGTTGACAGCATTGTCGCAGCAGGAAATGAAGGAGACCGAGGGCGCTTTTTGGCCTCTCCTCTATTACGCTCCCATGGCAACTGGCGCCCTTTATACGGCCTACCAAACTTCGGCCTACATGCCGCTCTATCACTTCTTTCATCCTATGCTCCACTGGCACGGGTGGCGTTAATCTGACTGCAATCTAAGAACGGCCGCCAGGCAACCTTAAAAGTTGTTCTGGCGACTCAGATCATTCCGACAACCCAAAAACATGCGCGACAAGATACTCAATTACCTGCGCTCCATAAAATGGAATGACCCCGGAACAGGCTCATTTATTTTTTGGCTTTCGCATCTCTTAATAATCGCATTCGCTGCCGTTCTGTGGGTAGCCATGACAATTGGTGATTGGCTATTTCCTTGAAAATCCCGACCGAAACACGATGCCGTGACAATCAATCATTGAATTGTTTCGCTTCAGTTGCCTGGACACCAACGCATCGGTAACTTGCCACTATTGCCACAACGTAACCCCAGCGTCCTGATAAACGTTGACAATCACGTTGCCTTTAGAAAATCGAGCCAATGATCGCATCTTCCCTCTCCCTCTTTGCCCTGAACGGACTGCCCTTCTCGCGGTTCGATTTCCCTCGCTGGCGATCCGCGCTAGTTATCACGCTCATCGGTTTGGCAGGCGGCTTGATTCCCGGCGTACCCGCAGAATCGAATTTGCCTGCGGTCCCCGCGTGGCTAACCCTGTGCGGGGCAATCATCTCAACCTGGGCCGCCTTTCTTATCATCGTCTGCGTACTGCGAACCTGGATGAAACGCGATGGCCGATGGGATGGCCAAGGCAATCTGTTCAACCTGGTGGCGACCTCTTGGCTGGTGGCCGACCTGCTCGGTATCGGCCTGACCGCCATGGGTGTCCCCCCGCTCCTTACGCTGCTGTTGTGGCTATATTCGGTGTGGGTCGGGGCCAATGCCCTCTCGAGCGCGATCCCCAAAGCCAGTATAGGCTACAGCATCGGCGGCATTGCGGTCGGGCTGATTCCAGCCATCTTGGTCACAATACTTGTGTATACGGCGCTTGGCGTCGTCCTGGCCATGTTGGGAATCGCTTTGCCGCTCCCGCCCCTCGTCGTCCCGGCGCAATGAATCAGACGTATTTCATCATGCCGCAGCTTCTCGTCGTTGCCGCGCTAGCAGCGGCCAACGCCATTGCGGCCGGCGCGTCGAGCGATGCCATTCCTCCCGGCCCGGTAGGCGTCCTGCTCCTGACCCACTCCAGCCATGGAATCGTTCCGGTAAGAAGCTGGAAACATCTGCGCGACGACCGGATAGTCAAGCAGGATCTGGACTACTCTTGCGGCGCCGCCTCTCTCGCCACGCTACTCGACAGCCACTATGGTCAGGCAGTCACCGAAGAACAACTTCTTAAGGCTATGAACAAGACCGATGGAAGAGCCAGCTTCGAGGACATGGCAAGCGCTCTCGCCCAGTTCGGCTTCAAGGCGCAAGGTTTTGCCGCGAGCTTCGATCAATTGGCCCGACTTAGAATGCCAGTCATCGTTTACATGAAGCACCGCAAGGACGACCACTTCAGCGTCTTGCGAGGCATCAACGGAGACACCGTATGGCTGGCGGACCCATCGTTGGGCAATCGTACATTCAGTCGTACACAGTTTGAATCCATGTGGAATGTGAGGGGAGAGGCGCTTTCAGGGAAATTCTTGGCGGTGTTACCGATTGACCCCGAGACGACTGCTGCGAACACTTTTTTTTCCAAGGCGCCTCGCCGTCAGACCGCCAATACGGTCAAGCAACTGACGATTCGCTCGATCCCCTAAAGCAAGCGAAAACACGCTCGCCACCGCGATCTTCGAAATCGGCGATGGCGAGCTGACGCTGCGGGTCTACGACCGCAAGCCGAAGGCGGACATCGTCCTGGATGTGATGAACGATCCGGACGACGCGACGCCCGATCCCGCCTGAACGGACTCGGACGCCGATGGTGGGCGGCGCTTACGCCGCGCCGTAGCCCCCGCCCCCCGGCGTTTCGACCACGAACACGTCGCCCGGATGCAACTGGGCGCTGTCCTGCGGACCGAGTTCCTGCACCGAACCGTCCAGCCGCTCGACGTAGTTGCGGCCCATCGCGCCCGGTTCGCCGCCGGCCAGGCCGAACGGCGCGTGCAGGCGGTTGTTGGACAGGATCGCGGCGGTCATGTCTTCCAGGAAGCGGATGCGGCGCACGCCGCCGTTGCCGCCCGGATAGCGCCCCGCCCCGCCCGAACCGTGGCGGATCTCGTACGACTCCAGCCGCACCGGGAAGCGGAACTCCAGCACTTCGGGGTCGGTGAGGCGCGAGTTGGTCATGTGCGCCTGCACCACCGAAGTGCCGGGGAAGCCTTCGTCGTGGGGACCGGCGGCATCGATGCGCACGGGACCGGCGCCGGTGCCGCCCGAGATGGTCTCGTAGTACTGGTGGCGCGCGTTGCCGAACGTGAAGTTGTTCATCGTGCCCTGGCTGGCGGCCAGCACGCCGAGCGCGCCGTACAGCGCGTTGACGATGCACATGGACGTTTCGACGTTGCCCGCCACCACCGAGGCCGGCGGGTTCGGGCGCAGCATCGAGCCTTCCGGCAGGATGATCGACAGCGGCACCAGGCAGCCGTCGTTCAGCGGGATGTCGTCGTTGACCAGGGTGCGGAACACGTACAGCACCGCGGCCACGGCGATGGCGCCCGGGGCGTTGAAGTTATTGTCCAGCTGGTCCGAGGTGCCGGTGAAGTCGACCACGGCGCTGCGCGCCTGGTTGTCCACCCGCACCGCGACGCGGATGACCGCGCCGTTGTCCAGCGGATACTCGTAGCTGCCGTCCTTGAGCACCGAGATCACGCGGCGCACCGCCTCTTCGGCGTTGTCCTGCACGTGGCCCATGTAGGCCCGCACCACGTCCAGGCCGAAGTGATCGCACATGCGCAGCAGTTCCTGCACGCCCTTTTCGTTGGCGGCGATCTGCGCGTGCATGTCGGCGATGTTCTGGTCCGGGTTGCGCGCCGGCCAGCGGCCCGAGCCGAGAATGTCGCGCGCGGCCTGCTCGCGGAACTCGCCGCCCTTGACCAACTGGAAGTTGGTGAACAGCACGCCTTCGTCTTCGACCGTCTTGGAATCCGGCGGCATCGAGCCCGGCGTGGTGCCGCCGATGTCGGCGTGGTGGCCGCGCGAACCGACGTAGAACAGGATTTCGCTGCCCTTGCGGTCGAACACCGGCGTGATCACCGTGACGTCCGGCAGGTGGGTGCCGCCGTGGTACGGGTCGTTGACCACGTAGGCGTCGCCCGGCTGCATGCGGCCGGCGTTGGCGTTCATCACGGTGCGCACCGACTCGCCCATGGAGCCCAGGTGCACCGGCATGTGCGGCGCGTTGGCGATCAGGCGGGCCTGGGCGTCGAAGATGGCGCAGGAGAAGTCCAGGCGTTCCTTGATGTTGACCGAGTACGCCGTGTTCTGCAGACGGTAGCCCATCTGCTCGGCGATCGACATGAACAGGTTGTTGAACACTTCCAGCATCACCGGATCGGCCTGGGTGCCGACGGCGCGGCGCTCGGGGCGGGCCTCGACGCGGCGGATCACGAAGTGATCCTGTTGCGTCAGCTCGGCCTGCCAGCCGGGCTCGACCACGGTGGTCTGGTTCGGCTCGGAGATGATGGCGGGACCCGCCACCAGGTCGCCGCCGGCCATGTCTTCACGCACGTACAACGGCGTGTCGCGCCAGGCGCCGCCGCTGTACATGCGCACGGTGCGGCGCGGCGCCAGCGCGCCATCGCGGCTGCGCGAGGCGGGCGTCTCGGTGACGCGCTCGCCGCCGCCGGTGGCTTCCACCGAGATGGTCTCCACCACCAGTTCGCGGTTGGGCATGAGGAAGGAATAGCGCTGGCGATAGGCCGCCTCGAAGTCCTTGCGGGCCTGGTCCAGGTCCGAATACGGCACTTCGAGCGCGGTGTCGGTGCCGCGGTACTTCAGGTGCAGGCGGCGCTGCACCTGGATGTCGCTGTCGGCCACATGCTGGCGGCGCAGTTCGCCCACGGCCTGCTCGGCCAGCGCGTCCAGTTCGCCTTGCAGCTCGGCCATCAGCGCGGCGTCGAGCGTTTTTTCGACGGTCTTCTGGCGCATGTCGGTCTGGTCGGCCAGGCCCATGCCGTAGGCCGACAGCACGCCGCCCAGCGGGTGCGCGAACACGGTGGTCATGCCAAGCGCGTCGGCCACCAGGCAGGCGTGCTGGCCGCCGGCGCCGCCGAACACGGTCAGCGCGTATTCGGTCACATCGTGGCCGCGCTGCACCGAGATGCGCTTGATGGCTTCGGCCATGTTGCCGACGGCGATTTCCAGGAAGCCTTCGGCCAGTTGTTCCGGCGTCATGTCGCGGCCGGTGGCGGCGCGGACCTCGTCGGCCATGGCCTGGAAGCGCTGCACGACCGCGTCGCGGTCCAGCGGCTCGTTGGCGTCGGGGCCGAAGACCTTGGGGAAGAAATCAGGCTGGATCTTGCCGAGCAGCACGTTGCAGTCGGTCACGGCCAGCGGGCCGCCGCGGCGGTAGCAGGCGGGACCGGGGTTGGCGCCGGCCGAATCCGGGCCGACGCGCAGGCGCGCGCCGTCGAAATGCAGGATCGAGCCGCCGCCGGCCGCGACCGTGTGGATGCTCATCATCGGGGCGCGCATGCGCACGCCGGCCACCAGGGTCTCGAACTCGCGCTCGAATTCGCCGGCGTAGTGCGACACGTCGGTGGAGGTGCCGCCCATGTCGAAGCCGATGATCTTGTCAAAACCCGCTTGTTCGCTGGTGCGCACCATGCCGACGATGCCGCCGGCCGGGCCGGACAGGATGGCGTCCTTGCCGCGGAAGCGGTGCGCGTCGGTCAGGCCGCCGCTGGACTGCATGAACATCAGGCGGATGCCGGGCAGCTCGCCAGCCACCTGGTCGACGTAGCGCTTGAGGATGGGCGACAGGTAGGCGTCGACCACCGTGGTGTCGCCGCGCGAGACGTACTTGATCAGCGGGCTGACCTCGTGCGAGGCCGAGACCTGGGTGAAGCCGATCTCGCGCGCGATGCGGGCGGCGCGCTGCTCGTGGCCGGTGGCGTGCCAGGCGTGCATGAAGACGATGGCGACGGTGCGGATGCCGTTGTCGTACGCCGCCTGCATGTCGCGGCGCAGCGCGGCTTCGTCCAGGTCGCGGATCACTTCACCATCGGCGGCCACGCGCTCGTCGGCCTCGACCACGGCTTCGTATAGCATTTCCGGCAGCAGCACGTTGCGGTCGAACAGGCGCGGACGGTTCTGGTAGGCGATGCGCAGGCCGTCGCGGAAGCCGCGGGTGGTCACCAGCAGCGTGCGTTCGCCCTTGCGCTCGAGCAGCGCGTTGGTGGCGACCGTGGTGCCCATCTTGACGCATTCGACCTGCTCGGCCGGCACCGGCTGGCCGGGCGCGATGCCCAGCAGCTTGCGGATGCCCGCCACCGCAGCATCGCGGTACTGCTCGGGGTTCTCCGACAGCATCTTCGCGGTGGTGGTGGTGCCGTCGGGGCGGCGCGCCACGATGTCGGTGAAGGTGCCCCCACGATCAATCCAGAATTGCCACTTCATAACTATCCTCGGGTACAAGAAGCCGCCACGGCGCTGCGGCCGCGGCGTGCGGGTGGTGGTACGGGAACGGTCCCGCGTATCGGTTACAGGGAAGTCGCGGCGCGCGCGGCCTGGTCGTACAGGCCGGACAGGGCGCGCAGCGTGTGCGCCAGCTGGCGGCTGAATTCCAGGCCGCCCCCGCCCGGCGCATCGAGGCCGGCGGTCAGGCATTGCTCGCGGATTTCGCCGTAGCGCTTGATGATGGCCGCGCCCTCGGGCGTGACGCTGTAGAACACTTCCTTGCTGGCGCGCTCGCCCTTGACCACACCCAGGCGGTCGAGCTTTTTCAGCGCGTAATTGACGATGTGCGTGTCCTCGACATTGAGCGTGAAGCAGATGTCGGCCAGCTTCTTGGGGCGCTGGCGATGGAACACGTGGTGAAACACCATGACGTCGGTGGGCGTCAGATCAGGCAGGCCGGCCGCCGCCATGCAGCGCACGGTCCAGCGGTCAAAGGCGTGGCTGGCGATCATCAGGCCGAATTCGACTTCGGACAGATCGGGCGCGCTGCCCCCGGCCAGGTGGGCCGATGAGGCGATCAACGTGGAGGTCATAACGGCCGCGCAACAAGTTTATCTGCTCGAAATACTAATAATTTATCTATATTTCATCAATAAAAAATAATCCAGGGACGCAAAAAAACCCTCGTTTCGAGGGAATACCCTAGGATTTCTCGAGTGTGGAGCCGTGGCCGCGCCCCTTCCGGAACGCGGCGCCGGAAGGCGGCTACGGAGCTTCCCAGCCCGCCGGCAGGTGGGCGCGGATCAATGACCCGGCGATGGAGATGCGCGCCGCGATCTCGGGCATCGGGTCGCCCGGGCCGAACCAACGCGCGTCGGCGATCTCGTCTTCCTGCACGCGGATGTCGCCCGACACATATTCGGCCGTGTAGGCCACCATCAGCGAATGCGGGAACGGCCACGACTGGCTGCCGAAGTACTTCAGGTTGCCGACCTTCAGGCCGACCTCTTCCAACACTTCGCGATGCACCGTCTGCTCGATGCTCTCGCCCGGCTCGACGAAGCCGGCCAGCGCCGTGTAGCGCCCCGCCGCATTGGCGGTGTGGCGCGCCAGCAGGATGCTGTCGCCCTTGCGGATCAGCACCATCATGGCGGGCGAGATGCGCGGATAGGCCGAGAAACCGCAGGCCGGGCAACGCTGGCAGAATTCGCCGCCGACGCGCTCGGTGGGCGTGCCGCAAGCGCCACAGAAACGGTGCGTGCGGGCCCATTCGGCGATCTGGTAGGCGCGCCCGGCGAGCGCCATGCGTTCCTCGTCCAGCACGCCGAACAGGGAACGCAACTTCTTGAATGCGTAGCCGCGCGGCGCCTCGATGCCGGGCTCGACATGGGCGGCGCGGGCCGGAGATTCGGGCCCGGCCCAGACCGGCTGCAAGGCCTCGGCCACGAGCCCGGCACGCACACAGGCATCCAGGTCAGGCAACACGCTGGTGGCTTCTTCGACCAGCAACTCGTCACGACGAAAAACGAAATTCACACGACCCTCTGCGACACAACGGCGATGGATAGATCTTAGAAGAAAAAGACGCGGACGCCACGCAGCGTCCGGCCAGTGGGCACACCATTTCAATCTTCAAGCAAATGGCCGGCGCCAGCCTAGGAATTACCCGTAAACGCGCCGTTCCAGGCACATCGTGACTGTCCGGCAACATAGAATGGCACGGCTTTTCCGCAACGCGGCATTCGGCGCCGCCCGCTTTTTCGCAATGTCTATCGGGCCCGTCCCGCACCCCTCATTCGCAAAGAAGGACCATCATGATCAAGAAGCTCTCGCTGTTGACCGGCTCCATCGTCCTGGCGTTCAGCGCCGGCGCCCAGGCCCAGACCAAGTGGGACCTGCCCAGCGCCTACCCCGCCAGCAACTTCCACGTCGAGAACCTGGCCGCCTTCGTCAAGGACGTCGACACCCTCTCGCAGGGCAAGCTCAAGATCACCCTGCACAACAACGCTTCGCTGTACAAGGCGCCGGAGATCAAGCGCGCGGTGCAAGGCAACCAGGCGCAGATCGGCGAAATCCTGCTGACCAACTTCGCCAACGAAGACCCGGTCTACGAACTGGACGGCCTGCCCTTCCTGGCCACCGGCTATGACGCGTCCTTCAAGCTCTACCAGGCGCAGAAGCCCTTCCTGGAGAAGAAGCTGAACTCTCAGGGCATGATGTTGCTGTACGCGGTGGCTTGGCCGCCCCAGGGCATCTTCGCCAACAAGAACATCAAGCAGATCAGCGACATGAAGGGCCTGAAGTGGCGCGCCTACAGCCCGGTGACGGCCAAGATCGCGGAACTGGTCGGCGCGCAACCCGTCACGGTGCAGCAGGCCGAACTGTCGCAGGCCCTGGCCACCGGCGTGATCGACTCGTACATGTCGTCGGCCTCGACCGGCTACGACACCAAGACGTACGAATACATCAAGAAGTTCTACGACACCCAGGCCTGGCTGCCCAAGAACGCCGTGATCGTCAACAAGAAGGCGTTCGACGCGCTCGACCCGGCCACGCAGGAAGCCCTGAAGAAGGCCGGCGCCCAGGCCGAGGAACGCGGCTGGAAGCTGTCGCAGGAAAAGAACAAGTGGTACCAGGAAGAACTGACCAAGAACGGCATGGAAATCATCAAGCCGACGGTCGAACTCAAGGAAGGCCTGTCGGTGATCGGCAAGCGCATGCTGGATGACTGGCTCAAGAAGGCCGGCGCCGATGGCCAGGCCATGATCGACGCCTACCGGAAGCAGTGATATCGCCATGCGCCGATTTCTGGATGGACTTTACGGCGCGGCCGGCCTGCTGGCCGGCCTGTGCACCATCGGCGTGCTGGTGGCGGTGCTGGCCGCGATCATCGCGCGCCAGCTCGGCCTGAACATACCCGGCACCGACGCTTATGCCGGGTATTTCATGGCCGCCGCCGGCTTCCTGGCGCTGGCCAGCACGTTCAAGCACGGCGAACACATTCGCGTCACGCTGTTGCTGAACGCGCTGTCGCCAGCGGGCAGCCGCCGCCTGGATATCTTCGCGCTGGTCGCGGGCACCCTGATGGCCGCCGCCTTCGCCTTCTTCAGCGTCAAGCTTGCCTACGACTCCTGGCAATACAACGACATTTCCACGTCCAACGACGCCACGCCGCTATGGATTCCACAGCTCAGCATGGCGCTGGGCACGGTCCTGTTCCTGGTCGCCCTGCTCGATGAGCTGGTTCGCCGTTCGCGCGGCCTGGCCGCCGCCAATTCGCAGCAAACCCATGAATGAACTTCTCGTCATTACCCTGCTGGTGATCTCGATCTTCGCGCTGCTGGGATGCGGCGTCTGGGTCGGGTTGACACTGGCCGGCACCGCCTGGATCGGCATGGAGATCTTCTCCAGCCGGCCGGCCGGCGATGCCATGGCCGTCACCATCTGGGGCGCCTCGTCCAGTTGGACGCTTACCGCCCTGCCGCTGTTCCTGTGGATGGGCGAAATCCTGTTCCGCACACGCTTGTCCGAAGACCTGTTCAAGGGCCTGGCGCCGTGGCTCAACCGTCTGCCGGGCCGGCTGCTGCACACCAACGTGATCGGTTGCGCCATCTTCGCCGCCGTGTCGGGCTCGTCCGCGGCCACCTGCGCCACGGTCGGCAAGATGACCATCCCCGAACTGACGCGCCGCGGCTACCCCGAGGAAAAAATCCTCGGCACGCTGTCGGGCGCGGGCACGCTGGGACTGTTGATCCCGCCCTCGATCATCATGATCGTCTACGGGGTGGCGGCGGACGTGTCCATCGCCAAGCTGTTCATCGCCGGTATCCTGCCTGGCCTGCTGCTGGCCCTGTTGTTCATGGGCTATATCGCCTGGTGGGCGGTGCGCAATCCGGACCAGGTGCCGGCGGCCGACCCGGGGCTGACGCTGAAGGAAAAGCTGGCGCGGTCGCGCCACCTGATCCCGGTCATGCTGCTGATCGGCGCTGTGCTCGGCTCGATTTACAGCGGCGTGGCGACCGCCACCGAGGCGGCGGCCGTGGGCGTGGTCGGGGCCTTGATCCTGTCGGGACTGCAGGGATCGCTCAGCCGCGCCACCTTCATGCAATCGCTGCTGGGCGCCACCCGGCTGTATTGCATGATCGCCCTGATCCTGGCGGGCGCGCAGTTCCTGACGCTGGCAATGGGCTACATCGGCCTGCCGCGGGCACTGGCCGAATGGATCGGCGGACTGGGCCTGTCGCAGTTCTGGCTGATCGTGGCGCTGATGGTGTTCTTCGTGGTGCTGGGATGCTTCCTGGACGGCATTTCCATCGTGGTGCTGACCATGGGCGTGCTGCTGCCGACCGTGCAGGCCGCCGGCATCGACTTGATCTGGTTCGGCATCTTCGTGGTGTTCGTTGTGGAAATGGCACAGATCACGCCGCCCGTCGGCTTCAACCTGTTCGTGCTGTCCGGCATGAGCGGACGCGAGCTGCCGTATATCGCACGCGCCTCGATGCCCATGTTCCTGTTGATGATCGTGGCGGTGCTGCTGCTGTACCTGGTGCCGGGCATCGCGACCTGGCTGCCCTTGCACATGACGCTCTGAGGCCATGGCCCTCCCCCAAGAACCCCGTTCCCGCAACGGGGTTTTTTTTGCCTGCCGCGGCGCTCGTGCGAGCCGGACCTTTTTTGCGGTTCTGTAAACCCAGGGAAAACGCGAAAAGGAGAACCCCCCACTACAAGCCGTAACTTTTCTAGAATCCCCCTGGCGTTCCATCGCGCACCAATGTGGCGCATGGAACCCACCAATGGGCCTACGCTCCGGACCCGCGCCAACCCTGGCGTCGGTGCTGCGGCCCAGCGCCCGGCGAACCGCCAGGCGCGCCTCCCCCCGGGCCACAAGTCCGGTTCACGCTGAAAAATAACCATTAGGAGAAGCCTTCGTGAAACGCATCACCCTTACGCTTGCCGCCGCCGGCCTCGGCCTGGCCGCTGGCGCCGCCAGCGCTGAAACCAGCGTCACCCTGTACGGCATCGCCGACGTCAGCATGCGCTACGTCAACACCAGCTCGGGTTCGACCGGCGTGGACGGCAGCCGCGTCTCGATGGAAAACGGCGCCATCTCCAACAGCCGCTGGGGCCTGCGCGGCTCGGAAGACCTGGGCGACGGCAACCGCGCCTTCTTCCGCCTGGAGCAAGGCTTCAACGTGCAGAACGGCAAAGCGTCCGACACCAGCAAGACCTTCAACCGCCTGGCCTACGTCGGCCTGGACGGCGGCAGCATCGGCGCGCTGACCCTGGGCCTGCAGAACACGGTGATCCAGGACCTGATGGCGGACTACTTCGATCCGCTGACCGTCGGCAACTATGCGGAGAACTCGTGGCTGCCCGCCGCCATGGGTCGCGTGCGCAACAACAATACCTTCCGCTATTCGAACACGATCGGCGACCTCGCCGTGATCGCCTCCTGGGCCAACGGCGACAAGTGGTCGGACCGCAAGGCCGGCCAGCAGATGGGCATCAGCCTGCGCTACACGGTCGGCCAGTTGGGCCTGGGCGGCGCCTTCATGAAGACCTACGAAGGCGATAACTCCGACCTGCGTCAGCAAGTTTGGAACCTGAGCGCCTCGTATCAGTTCGACAGCGCCAAGGTGTTCGCCGGCTACTTCAACGGCAAGGACCAGACCGGCTGGGTCAACATGATCATGGGCGGCACCACCACCGCGAAGCTCGACCGCAAGGACAACGGCTACTTCGCCGGCGTGACCTGGCAGGCCACCCCGCGCTGGGCCATCACTGGCGCCGCCTACTACGACCAGAGCAAGAACATCGTGGAAGACGGCGACAAGGGCAAGCGCTACGCCCTGGTGGCCGTGGCCGAGTACGCGCTGTCCAAGCGCACCCAGGTGTACGGCACCGTGGATTACAACAAGGTGCGCGACGCCGTCACCGGGGAAATCGCCGGCCGCACCAGCCAGGTCGGCGCCGGCATGGGCATCCGCCACATTTTCTGAGTCTCGCGCCGCGCACGGCCCGCTGGCCTTACATGACCGCCATGCGGCTGTTGACCAGGTCCGTGACCAGCATGTGGCCGGGCGCGTGCGTGATGCAGAAATCGGGGCGCACGGCCGCCACGACCGACTGCGGCGTAACGCCGCAGGCCCAGAACACGGGGATCTCGCCCGGCCGGATTTCGACGGCATCGCCGTAGTCCGGCCGATCGATATCGGCGATGCCGATCAGCGCCGGATCGCCCAGGTGGACCGGCGCGCCGTGCACCGACGGAAAGCGCGACGTCACCTGGATGGCGCGGATGGCGTCGGCGGCCTTCAAGGGGCGCATCGACACCACCAGCGGGCCGCCAAACACGCCGGCGGCCTGCGTCGGGATGTTGGTGCGGTACATGGGCACGTTGCAGCCTTGCTCGATATGACGCACCGGCAGCCCGTTGTCCAGCATGGCCTCCTCGAACGAAAACGAGCAACCGATCAGGAACGACACCAGATCGTCGCGCCAGATATCGCGCACGTCGGTCGGCTCGGCCACCAGTTCGCCGTTCTGCCAGACGCGATAGCGCGGGATATCGGTGCGAATGTCGATGTCCTGTCCCAGTTCTGGCAAGGCCGGATCGCCGGGCTCGGACATTGCCAGCAAGGGGCAAGGCTTGGGATTGCGCTGGCAGAAATGCAGGAAATCCGCCGCCAGCGCGCGCGGCAGGATCGCCAGGTTGGCCTGCACGTGGCCGGGCGCGAGATTGGCCGTGGGGCCGGTCAGCTTACCGCTGCGCGCATCGAGCCGCGCCTGCCGCGCCAGCGCCACGCTGGCGCGCGCCACCGGGTTGAGAACCATGTCAATGTCCTTCTTGAAAAAACGGGGCCCGCGCAACGCGGGCCCGCAACCGCGTCAGGCCGCCAGCAATTCCTCGACCGCCAGGCCGATGGCCAGGATGCGGCGGTCGGCGCCATTGCTGCCCGCGATCATCAGGCCGACCGGCCCGGTGCCCGGGGCTTGGCACGGCAGCGACAGCGCGCAGCCATCGAGGAAGTTGATGAGGGTCGGGTTGCGCAGGATCAGGCCGTTGGCGGCGTAGTAGGCCTCGTCAGACCCTTCCAGGTCGGCCACGGCCGGCGCCACGATCGGCGTGGTCGGCAGGATCAGGGCGTCGTAGGCGGCAATGCGGCGATCGACCGCGGCCACCCACGCTTCGCGCGCATCCAGCAGGTCGAGGTAGTCGGCGGCGCTCATGTCCTTGCCGCGCAGGATGCGCGAGACCACGCGCGGGTCGTAGCGCTTGCCGGCGCGGGCGATCAGGTCGCGGTGCCAGGCCCAGGCCTCGGCGGCGGTGAAGCCGCCCTTGGCGTTGATGTTGCCCAGCTCGGCGAATTCGGGGATGGCGATCTCGTCGACCAGGGCGCCGGCCTGCCGCAGGCGCGCCACGGCCTGGGCGAAGGTGTCTGACACATGCTTGTCCATGCCGTCCAGCGCCAGCGTCCTGGGCACCGCCAGGCGCAGGCCGCGCAGCGGCAGCGCTTCGGGGACCGGCCCGCCCTCGCCCGACAGGATGGCGTCGAGTTCGGCGCAGCAGCGCACGCTGGCGGCGATGGGGCCGATGGAATCCAGGTTGGCCGACAGTGGCAGCACGCCTTCCATCGACACGCGCCAGGCACTGGGCTTGAAGCCGGTCAGGCCGCACAGCGCAGCCGGAATGCGCACCGAACCGCCCGTGTCCGAGCCGATGGCGGCCACCGCCATGGCGTCGGCCACCGAGACCGCCGCGCCCGACGAGGAGCCGCCGGGAATGCGGCCAGTGGCGCGGTCCCAGGGGTTCAGCGGCGTGCCGTAGTGGGGGTTGATGCCCAGGCCCGAATAGGCGAACTCGGTCATGTTGGTGCGGCCGACGATCACGGCCCCGGCCGCGATCAGGCGTTGCACCACTTCGGCGTTGGCGTCGGCCGCGGGCTCGCCCTCGCGCGCCACCGAGCCAGCCATGGTGGTTTCGCCTTCGACGTCGAACAGATCCTTGATGCTGATCGGCAGGCCCTCGATGGCCGAACGGACAATGCCGGCGGCGCGCAGGGTATCCGAGGCCCGCGCCTGGGCCAGCGCCGAGTCGGCGTACAGCCGGGTGAAGGCGCGCGCGCCCTCGCCCGCCGGATCGGCGGCCCGCGCCAGCGCGGCTTCGGTCAGTTCAACGGAGGTGGTGCGGCCGTCGTTCAGGGCGGCGGTCAGGTCGTTCAGGGTCGGGTACATACGGTTCCAGGTGCCGCCAGGCGGCGCAAGAGAGGCATGGATGGGCGCGCCCTGCGCGGGGCGCGCCGTGGCGATCAGGCGATCCGCCGGCGCTCAGGCCACCACCGGCAGGATCTCGACATGATAGCGGTGGCGCAGGCTGCGCTGGCGGCGCGGGTCGTACAGCTCCATGCTGAATTCCGCCGACGGCCGGATGCCGCCGATGGCGCCCACCGTGCCGCAGGTCATGCCCGCGCCCTCGGGCAGCACCGAGGCGCCGCCGGTATAACCGGCGATCAGTTCCTGGGGCGTGCGCAGCGACGACAGCGGGCCTTCCTGGTACAGCACTTCGACACCGTTCTCGACGATATGCGAGCGAATCACCAGCTCGTCCCAGTAGTCGGCCACGTCGGCCAGGCGCCAGGCCGAAGACGCCACCGGTTTGACGCAGACCTGCTTGGACATGGCCACGCTGACCGTCTCGAGCTTGCGGTCGGTGTGGTCCGAAGCGATGCTGACGTACATCTCGCCGCCAGCGGTGAACACGAAGGTTTCGACTTCACCCGAGGAATCGCCGCCCACGGCCTGCACCCGCGCGGCCTGGGTCAGTTGGTTATCGGCGATGCGGTAATACAGCGGCACGCTGCTGGGACGCGGCACGCCGATGGCGGCCAGTTCCTCGATATGGTGTTCGATGGCGGCGATATCGCGGCCGGCCCAACCGGCCACGATCAGGGTGTTGAAATCCACCTCGACCTGGCGGGGGGAATCGGCTTCGATCTGGAATACGGCTTTCATGAAAAAATCCTGCGGAGGAAAACGGGGAAATGGACGCGGCCCGGGCCGCGCCCGCAACGGTTGCGAACGCGGCGCCCTAGCCAAACACGCGCGGCAGCCACAGGGCCAGGTCGGGCCACCATGCCAACAGCGCGAGCATCAGGAACATGGACAGCACGAACGGCAGGCTGCCAACGATCACGGCGCTCATCGAGCCGCTCTTGCGCAGGCTCTGCACCACGAACAGGTTCAACCCGACCGGCGGCGTGATCAATGCGGCCTCGACCAGGATGATGATGACGATGCCCAGCCAGATCGGGTCGTAGCCCAGCGCGATCATGATGGGCGCGACGATGGGGATGGTCGTGATCATCATCGACAGCGTCTCCATGAAGCAGCCCAGCACCAGGTAGAACACGATCACGATCAGCAGCATCCAGCCGGGCGACAGGCCCAGTCCGGTGATGGACTGCGTCAGCGCGTCGGTCAGGCCGGTGGCCGACATGATGAAGTTCAGGAAGCTCGCGGCCACCACGATCAGCATGATCATCGCGGTCGAGCGCATGGTGCCTTCGATGGCCTCGCGCAGCATGGTCCAGGTCAGGCGGCGGAACCATGCGGCCAGGATCAACGCACCCAGCACGCCCAGCGCGGCGGCTTCGGTCGGCGTGGCCAGGCCGGCGTAGATCGAGCCCACCACCAGCAGGAAGATGCCCATGGGCGGCGCCAGGTGCACCAGGCTGGCCAAGCGCTGGCCCCAGGTCGCCTGGATCTTCTTGCCCCCCCAGGCCGGCCTGGCCACACACGCGACCACCACCATCAGCATGAACAGCGCCGCCATGGCGAAGCCGGGAATGATGCCGGCCAGATACAGCTTGGGCACCGACGAGTTGGTCAGCACGCCGTAGATCACCAGGTTGATCGACGGCGGAATCAGGATGCCGAGCGTGCCGCCGGCGGCCAGGCTGCCCAGGAACAGCGGTTCGTTGTAGCCGTACTTGCGGATCTGCGGAATCGCCACCGTGCCGACCGTGGCGGCGGTCGCCACGCTGGAGCCGGACGTAGCCGAGAACAGCGTCGAGGCGCCGATGTTGGCATGCATCAGGCCGCCCGGCAGCCACGACAGCCACAGGCTCATGGCGCCGTACATGCGTTCGGCGAAGCCGGCCCGCAGCAGCACCTCGCCCAGCATGATGAACAAGGGGATGGCGACCAGCAGGAATTCGTTGTTGGTGCTCCAGGATATCTCGCCGATCGCGCGCGACAGCGGCAACATCGAGAACATCGGATCCAGGATCAGGCCCAGCACCCCGAGGGCGGCGCCCACCGGGATCGACAGGCCGATCAGGACCAGCAACAGCGTCAGGGCGGTGGCGATCATGATGCGGCTCCCTTGACCATGCGCTCACCCGCGGCGGCTTCTTCCTCTGCCTCTTCCTGCGCCGAACGCACGCCACAGATTTCCTTGATCAGCGCGATATCGCCCGTCACCAGTGCGGCCGAGGCGCGCGCCAGCATCAGGGCCACGGTGATGCACATCCAGGCCAGGCCCAGCAGCCACAGGCCCTGCGGAATCCACAGCGGGGTGGCCAGCGGCGTATTGGCCGTGGACTTCTGCGCCCACGACATCTGCACCACTTCATAGGCGTAGTAGGTCACGAACACCATGAAGACCGCCAGGGCCACCATGGAAAGCCAGTCGAGCACGGCCGAGACGCGCACCGGCAGTTTCTGGTAGAGCACATCCACCCGCACATTGGCGCGCTGCAACGTGGCGAATGCCAGCGCCCACGAGGTGCTGATCGCGAAGGCATAGCTGGACAGCTCGTCCGCGCCGCCGGTGTTGAAACCCAGGAACTTGCGCGCCAGCACATCGAAGGAAATGAGCAGCACGCTGGCGATGGTCAGCGCGCCGCCCGCCCACACCGCCACGCGCGAGAACGTCTCGGCGCGCCGCAGCAGCCCGCCCAGCAGGCGGAAGTGTTCGGATCGGGTCATTGGGAAAACCTCTGGGGCCGGGTCGCGGCCCGAATGATGATTCGCGGGCGCGCCGCCGAGACCGGCAGCGCGCCGACGCGCTTACTTGCTGGCGGTCACGCCCAGCGTCTTGCCGATCGTGGCGTTGAAGTCCTTCACGCACTGTGCCGAGCAGCGCGCGGCCCACTTGGGCAGCACGGCTTCCTGCGTCACCTTCTTGAGCAGGTCGCGGTCGGCCTGCGAAGGCTGCACCAGCACCATCTTGCCCTTGACCGGGAACGGGCATGCCGCCGCGCCGGTGTTGCAGTCATAGCCTTCCTGGGTCTGGCGCGCCGCGGCGTCCCAGATGTTGTCCACCAGGGTCTTGATGTTGGCCTGCAGGAAGGTGCGCACGCTGGGGTCGAGCTTGTCCCAGGCTTTCTGGTTGACGGCGTGGATCTGCTGGTTCCAGTTGATCGGCAGCGCCACCAGGTGGGTGGACACTTCGTACCACTTGGCGGAGTAGCCCGACAGCGAACCGGTAATGGCGCAATCGACCACCTTGTTCTGCAGCGCCGGCACCACTTCGCCGAACGCCATGGTGACGCTGGAGCCGCCCAGCGCCTCGACGAACTCGGCGGTGGTGCGGCTGCTGGTGCGGACCTTCTTGCCCTTGATGTCCGCCAGGCCCTTGATATCGGCGTTGCAGAACAGCACCTGCGCCGGATAGGTGGAGATCCCCAGCAGCTTGACGTTGTTGCCTTCGCCGTAGAGGCGGGCGTAGACCGGTTCGAAAGCGTTGGTCACTTCGCGCGCCGTCTTCACGTCCGGCGCCAGGCCGGCCAGGTCGATGGCTTCGTTGATCGGGTTGTCGCTGGCGAAGTACGACAGGGTGGCGGTGCCGAACTCGACCACGCCGGTCGACATCAGGCGCAGCAGCTCGGGCCCCTTCAGGCCCATTTCGTTGAAACCCTTGATGTCCGCAGTGACCTGTCCCTTGGACAGTTCCGGGATGGTCTTGGTCCAGAACGGCTTTTCGTAGTCGTTGTAGGCGGTCAGGTTGGACAGGCCGCCGACCACCTTGAGGTGGGTCTTGGGCAGGTCCTGGGCCTGCGCGGCACCGGCCAACAGGCTGGCGGCAACGGCGGCGAGAGCGAGCGACTTCTTCATGGTCAAAACTCCAGGCTGGCGGGATGGTCTGGCACGCGCGGGTCCCCGTTACCCCTTGAGCGCGTGGGTAGAAATCGAAACGTCAGAGGAGCGTAAATTTCCCCCGGGGCCTGTGGAACCAGGCGATCTTCTTGATGTGCCGCCATTGCAGCCCCAGGGCCGCCCAGCGTCCAATCGTATGTTGCGATGTGGGGGTATAAATTTTTCTTGGGTCTGGCCGCTCAGCGCCGCCCCCCTGTGCCGCAGAAGCAGCAACCATGCGGGCTGGCGCGGTGCCGCCAAGTCTGGCGGGGGTTCCCGGCGGCCCCGCCGCCGGACCGCCCGCCGCCGCCTTGCTCGGGAAAACACCTAGACGCCGGCCGCGCCGCTGGACCGGTCCGCGGCCGCCAAAAACGCCTAGGACGGCACGCCATCGCTGGCCTGCTCCGCGACTTTCTGCGCCATCTGCGCGATCAGCCGCGCGGCATGGCTGTCGGGACCCTGCACCCAGGTGGCCGTGAAACTCAGTTCGGGCAGCGGATCGGCATCGACCCGCAGGATGCGCAGTTCGCCGCGCGCCAGCTCCTTGCCCAGGAACACCGGCGCGATCACGCTGGTGCCGATGCAGTCCTGCGTCATCCGCACCACCATCGACATCGAGGCGCTGCCATACATGCGCGGCGATACCACCCCGGCCCGCGTCAGCATGTCGCGCACCACGCGGTAGGGCGCGCTGTTGGACGGATAGGTGACGATCGGCAGCCGGCCGATGCGTTCCAGCGTCAGCGGCTCGGGCCCCAGTTCCAGCAAGGGACTGGCGACCCAGGCCAGCGGATAGGTGCACAGCGGCAGGTTCTCGACCCGCGCCTCGAGCACCGGCCCCATCAGGAAAGCCAGGTCGATCTGCCGCGACATCAGGTGCGAGCGCAGCACGTGGGTGGTGTCCACCTCGATCTCCAGCACCAGCGCCGGATACGAGGCGTGCACCAGTTCGATCAGCGCCGGCAGCCAGGTCTGCACGATGGTCTCGGCCACGCCGATGCGCACGGTGCCGGTCATGACGTTCTGTTCGCGCGCCGCTTCGAACATGTCGCGCCGCACCTGCAGCATGCGCTCGGCATGCGACAGCAATTCATGGCCCTTGGCGGTGAGCTTGACGCCCCGGGCATCGCGCTCGAACAGCCGCACGCCCAGGTCGGCCTCGAGCGAGGCGATGCGCTGCGACACCGCCGGCTGCGTGGTGTTCAGTTTGTCGGACGCCGCGCGGAAGCTGCCCAGCGTGGCGACCCAGAAAAATGTTTCTATGTTGCGTAGTTCGATCATGAACCTTTCCCCCTGGCGCGATGAGCGTATCATGTCAGCCGCTCCGGGGCCCGCCCGGAATCCATCCCGCACAAGGAGCCTGTCCATGCCCCCGGCCGATACCGGTCGCCCGCGCCCCGGCGCGTCCGCCGCCAGAGGCCCGCTCGTCGGGATCCTGCTGCTGGTGCTGTCGATGTGGACGCTGTCGTGCCTGGATGCCAGTGGCAAGTGGGTCATGAATGCGGGGGTGCCGCTGCTGGTGCTGTCGTGGTTCCGCTACGCGGTGCACCTGGCGCTGGTGCTGGCGCTGGTGCTGCCCACCCGCGGAACCGGCATCCTGCGCAGCAGGAAGCCGCGCGAACAGCTCCTGCGCGGCGGCTCGATGTTCCTGGCCACGCTGATGTTCTTCACCACGCTCAGCTATATCCCCCAGGCCGAGGCCACTGCCATCAACTTCCTGGCGCCGTTGCTGGTGCTGTCGCTGGCGCCGTGGATCCTCAAGGAACCGGCCCGCATGTCGCGGTTCGTCGCGGCCGGCATCGCCTTCATTGGTGTCATCATCGTCATCCGCCCGGGAGGCGGACTGCACCCGGTTGGCACCGTGTTCGGCCTGCTGACCGCCTGTTGCTTCGCGGCCCAGTTCATCGCCACCCGCCGGGTGGCCGGCGACGACCCGTTCACTTCGCTGATCTGGAGCGGCGCGGTGGGCACCGGCTGCCTGACGCTCGCCCTGCCCTTCATCCTGCCGCCGGCGCTGCCGGTGTTGCGGTCGTTGACGCCGCTGGACTGGACCCTGCTGATTTCCACCGGCCTCACCGGCGGCCTGGGTCACCTGTTCCAGATTGCCGCCTACCGACGCGCGCCGGCCTCGACACTGGCGCCGTTCATCTATCTGCAGATCATCAGCGCCACCACGGTCGGCTGGCTGGTCTGGGACCACTTCCCCGATCCCCTGACCTGGCTCGGCATCGCCATCATCTGCGCCAGCGGCATCGGCATCGGCCTGGTGGAATGGCGCCGCGGCCGTGCCCTGGCGGCCGCAAGCGCGGCGGCCGACGCACGCTAGCCGACGCGTAGCGGCGCGCCGCGGCGCGGGACCGCATCCGCGCGCCCGCCTCCCGTACAATGCCGGGCGCCGCCCGCCCGCGCGGGCGGCCTCCCGCCATTCCCGGAACGAGGGCTCCATGATCATCAAACCCCGCGTGCGCGGCTTCATCTGCGTGACCACCCATCCCGTCGGCTGCGACGCCAACGTCAAGCAGCAGATCGACTACGTCCGCGCCCAGGGCCCGATCGCGGGGGGGCCGAAACGCGTGCTGGTGATCGGTGCGTCCACCGGTTATGGGCTGGCAGCGCGCATCAGCGCCGCCTTCGGCTGCGGCGCCCAGACCCTGGGCATCTTCTTCGAACGGCCCGGCGACGCCGCCAAGGCCGGCACGCCGGGCTGGTACAACAGTGCCGCTTTCGACAAGTACGCCAGCGCCGAGGGCCTGTACGCCGGAAGCATCAACGGCGACGCCTTCTCCGACGCCATCAAGGCCCAGGCCATCGCCGCCATCCGTCAGGACCTGGGCCAGGTCGACCAGGTGATCTACAGCCTGGCCGCCCCGCGCCGCACCCATCCGGTCAGCGGCACGGTGTTCAACTCGACCCTCAAGCCGGTCGGCCAGGCGGTCACGCTGCGCGGCCTGGACACCGACAAGGAAGTCATCAAGGAATCGGTACTGGAACCGGCCACCCAGGAAGAGATCGACGCCACCGTCGCCGTCATGGGCGGCGAGGACTGGCAGATGTGGATCGACGCCCTGCTCGAGGCCGGCGTGCTGGCCGAGGGCGCCACCACCACCGCCTTCACTTACCTGGGCGAGAAGATCACCCACGACATCTACTGGAACGGCTCGATCGGCGCCGCCAAGAAGGACCTGGACCAGAAGGTGCTGGACATCCGCGCCAAGCTGGCCGCGCGCGGCGGCGACGCCCGCGTCTCGGTGCTGAAGGCGGTCGTGACGCAGGCCAGCTCGGCCATTCCGATGATGCCGCTGTACCTGTCGCTGCTGTTCAAGGTCATGAAGGAAAAAGGCACGCACGAGGGCTGTATCGAGCAGGTCTACGGCCTGTACCGCGACAGCCTGTGCGGCCCGTCACCGATCCTGGACACCGAGGGCCGATTGCGCGCGGACTACCTGGAACTGGACCCGGCCGTGCAGGCGCAGGTGCAGGCGCTGTGGCACCAGGTGACCGAGTCCAATCTGTATGAACTGACCGACTTCGCCGGCTACAAGCGCGATTTCCTGCGCCTGTTCGGATTCGAGATCGACGGGATCGACTACAACGCCGATGTCGACCCGGATGTGAAGATCCCCGGACTGATCACCGACTGAAGGCGGGCCCGAGGCGCACGGCTACGCCGCCATGCGCCCCGCCGCCAAGACCACCTGCCGGCCGCAGCGCGCCGCCAATTGGGGATCGTGCGTCACCAGCACCAGCGTGGTGCCGTGCTCGCGGTGCAGGTCGAACATCAGGTCGATAACGGTGACGCCGGTGGCGGCGTCCAGGCTGCCCGTGGGTTCATCGGCGAACAGCAGGTCAGGCTGCACCACGAAGGCGCGCGCCAGCGATACGCGCTGCTGCTCGCCGCCGGACAGGGTACGCGGGTAATGATGCAGCCGCGCACCCAGGCCGACGCGTTCGAGCATGGCCTGGGCCGCCTCGCGCGCCGGCTGGCCGGCCAGCTCCAGCGGCAGCATGACGTTTTCCAGCGCCGTCAGGTTCGGCAGCAACTGAAACGACTGGAACACGAACCCCACGTGATTGGCCCGCAGGCGCGCGCGGCCGTCCTCGTCCAGCGCGAACAGGTCCTGCCCGGCCAGGCGCACGCTGCCGGCGCTGGGAACATCCAGCCCCGCCAGCAGTCCCAACAAAGTGGACTTGCCCGAGCCGGAACTGCCGGTGATGGCCACGGCGCTGCCCGCCGCCACCGTAAAATCGATGTCTTCCAGGATAGACAGCGTCCCGCCGGCATCGGCCACCCGCTTGCCCAGCCCTTTCACCTCGATCGAATTCTTGCTATCCATGCGCCTGATTCCCCTGATCCGCCGTTCACTGCTGATATCCACACTGGCCACGGCCACCCTGATGGCGCCCGCCCACGCTCAGACCGCCCCGGCAGCCCAGGGTTCCGCGCAACGCACCGTGCTGGTGGTGGGCGACAGCCTGGCCGCCGAGTACGGCATCAAGCGCGGCACCGGCTGGGTGCCGCTGCTGTCGGCGCGGCTTTCCGAACAATACCCGAAGTACAAGGTGGTCAACGCCAGCATCAGCGGCGACACCACCAGCGGCGGCGTCGCCCGTCTGCCGGCGCTGCTGCGCCGGCATGAACCGGCGGTGGTGGTGCTGGAGCTGGGGTCGAACGACGCCCTGCGCGGGCTGCCGCTGAACATGACGGAGCAGAACCTGCGCGCCATGGCGCAGGCGGCGCGCAAAGCCGAGGCCGAGGTGGTCATCGTCGGCATGCAGATCCCGCCCAACTACGGCCGCGACTACACCCAGCGCTTCGCCCAGGTGTTTCCCACCGTCGCCAAAGAAGAAAACGCCCGGCTCGTGCCCTTCCTGATGGAAGGGATCGCAACGAACCGGGCGATGTTCCAGGCCGACGGCATCCATCCCAACGAGGATGCCCAGGCCCAACTGCTGGACAATGTGTGGCCGGCGCTGCGGCCACTGCTGCGCTGACGCGCGGACCTGAGCGGCCCGCGCCGCGCCAAATGGCAGGTCAGCCTGCCGCCTGCTGGGCGGCGTCGCCGCGGATGACCTCGGCGGCCCCAGGCAGCACCTGAACCTTGTATTCCTCGCGCAGCATGCGCACCAGCGCGTCGTTCTCGGCCTGCCCCCAGGCGCCGGCCAGTTGTTGCGCCAGGCGTTCCTTGTCGGCGGCCTCGACCTTGCCGGCCTCGACCTTCTCCAGGCGCACCAGCGTGTAATCGGCGCCCGATTGCACCCCGGCGTAGGCCGGCAGCTTGCCGGCCGGCAGGCGCATCACGGCGTCCAGCACCTGGCGCGGCAGATTCTTGGGATCCTGGCGCGACACCACCAGCGCATCGCCGAAACCTTCCGGCACCGCGGCCGGATTGGCCTGATCGGCCGCCAGCGCGGCTTCGCCGGCCTTCTTGGCGGCCTCGGCCGAACGTTCGTCCAACAACTTGGCGCGGATCGAATCGCTGACCTTGTCCAGCGCCGGCACGTGGGCCGGCTCGACCGCGGCCACGCGCACCGCCAGCATGGTGTCGGGCGACAGCTCGATCACGCCGGAATTCTGCTTTTCGCGCAGCACGTCGGGCGAAAACAGCACCTGGCGCACGCGGGGATTGTCCAGCAGTGCGGCATCGGGGCTGCTGGAGGCGGCACCCGGACCGACTTCGTCGGCCGGCAACAGGCCTTCGCGCGTCACGCCCGCCGCGGTGCGCAGCTTCAGGCCCACCGCATCTGCGGCCGGCTGCAGGCTGTCACGCTGGTCGTAGACCTGCTTGTTCAACTGGCTGGCCATCTCCGAGAAACGGACCGCGGCCAGTTGCTTGCGGACTTCGGCGGTGATCTGTTGCTTGACCTCGGCCAGCGGCTTGATCGCGGCCGGCTGGATCTCGGTGACCTTGATCACGTGGAAACCCGACGGGCTTTCGATCACGCCCGACACCTGGTCCTTGGATTGGCTGAAGATGGCCTTTTCCAGCGGGCCGGACAGCATGCCCGGCGCCAGCCAGCCGAGGTCGCCGCCATTGGCGGCCGAACCGGCGTCCTGCGAGTTCTTGCGCGCCAGCTCGGCGAACTGCGCCGGATTGGCGGCGGCCTGTTTGGCCAGGTCTTCCGCCTTGGCGCGCGCGGCCTTGCGCACGTCTTCCGAGGCGCCTGCGGGCACCTCGATCAGGATGTGGCTGGCGCGGCGGCGCTCGGGCTGGCCGAAGCGGTTCTTGTTCTGCTGGTAGTAGGCGGCCAGGTCTTCGTCCTTGACCTGCACCCCTTCGGTGGCGGCGGCCTCGTTCAGCACCAGGTACTGCACCTGGACCTGCTCGGGAATCTGCAATTGCTGCTTGTTGGCATCGTACCAGGCCTGGATGTCGGCCGGCGTGACGGTCACTTGCGAACGGAAATCGGCGGCCGCGAAACGGCGCAGTTGCACCGTGCGCTGCTGCGTCAGAGCGGTTTCCAGCCAGGCCACCACTTCAGCCGGAGCGCGGGCCGACTGGCCAACCGGCTCGAGCACACGGGCCACGGCCAGGTCACGGCGCAGGCCGGCCTCGAACGAGGTCGGCGACATGCCCTGGGCCGCCAGCACCTGGCGATAGCGCTCGGGCGAGAAGCGGCCGTTGTCCTGCACTTCCGGGATGGCGGCGATGGTGTTGCGCAGCGTGGCGTCGGACACCGAGAAACGGTTGTCCACCGCCACGTTGGCCAGCAGGCGCTGGTTGATCAGTTGGTTCAGCAGCGCTTCGCGCAATTGCGGCGTATCGATCACGGCCGGGTCGAACTGCGCGCCCAGGCGCTGGCGGTATTGCTCCAACTGGTTGCGGTGCGCCTGGTCGAACTCCGCACGGGAAATCGGCTGGCCGGCGACCGTCGCCAGTTCCGGCTCCTTGCGCATGAAGCTCTCATAGCCCTGGATCCCGACGAGGAAGAAGGACGGCACAATCAGAAGCAGCAGGATCAGCTGCATCCAGCGCCGGTGGCTGCGAATAAATTCGAACATGGAATCCCTGTTGCCGCACTCGGACGGAGCATTCCGCCCGGGGCGCACGAAAACGCATAAAAAAAGGCGAATCTCATTCGCCCTATTCCCATACCGGTCAAACCGGGTCAGCGGGCGGATTTTAGCATTTCTCATTCGTCCCGCAGCGTCTGCTTACAAGGGCGGCCACGCCCCAAGGGGCCGGGGCCGGCCGCCCCATACAAGCGCGCCCCGGTCAATCCGGGAAACCCTTGTTTTCGCCTTCCGTCCCCGCTTGTATCGTGAAAGCCGCAGCGGCGCCGCGGCGCCGGCTCCCTTCCCTTCCTTGCAAAGGTGACTTTCGATGCCGTTTCCGCTCTCGCGTCCGCTCGTTCTGCGTGCCACGCTGGCCCTTGCCTTCCTGGGCGGCGCCCACGCCGCCACCCAGGCCGCTCCGGTCGCCGCCGTGCAGCAAGCCGCCCAGGCCCAGAAACAGGCCATGCTCGACACCATGCGCGATCTGGTCAACATCGAATCGGGCAGCAAAGACGTGGAAGGCGTGGAACGCATCGCCGCGCTCATCGGAGAGCGCCTCGGGGCCCTGGGAGGCAAGGTCGAGATCCTCCAGGCCACCGACATCTTCCGGCTGGACGACACGCCCGAGCGCGTCGGCCCCATGGTGCACGCCGAATTCAAGGGCAGCGGCCAGAAGAAGATCATGCTGATCGCGCACATGGACACCGTCTACCGCAATGGCATGCTCAAGGACCAGCCCTTCCGCATCGATGGCGAGCGCGCCTATGGCCTGGGCATCGCCGACGACAAGCATGGCGTGGCCACCATCCTGCATACCCTGGCCCTGCTGCAGAAGCTGGACTTCAAGGATTACGGCACCCTGACCGTGCTGATCAACGGCGACGAGGAAATCAGTTCCCCCGGCGCGCGCGCCACCCTCACCCGCCTGGGCGCCGACCAGGACGCCGTGTTCTCCTTCGAAGGCGGCGGCGCCCAGGCCCGCCTGACCCTGGCCACCAGCGGCATCGGCGCCGCCTACCTGACCGTGCAGGGCAAGACCTCGCACGCCGGCGCCCGCCCCGAGGGCGGCGTCAACGCCCTCACGGAACTATCGCACCAGATCCTGCAACTCAAGGACCTGTCCAAGCCCGAGGCCGGCCTGAAACTGAACTGGACCGTGGCCCAGGCCGGCACCAACCGCAACGTCATCCCCGGCCAGGCCACCGCCCAGGCCGACGCCCGCGCCCTCAAGGTGTCAGACTTCGACGCCCTCGAACGCACTCTGCAGGAACGCATCCAGAACAAACTGCTGCCCGAGGCCAAGGTCAGCCTCAAATTCGAAGTGCGCCGCCCGCCGCTGGAAGCCACCCCCGCCTCGCGCGCCCTCGCCAACCACGGCGTTGCGATCTACCAAGAACTGGGCCTGCCCATGAAAGTCATCGACCGCCCCAGCGGCGGCGGCACCGACGCCGCCTTCGCCGCCCTCAAGGCCCGCGGCCCCGTCATCGAAGGCATGGGCCTGAGCGGCTTCGGCGCCCACTCCAACGACGCCGAATACATCCAGATCCCCTCCATCGTCCCCCGCCTCTACCTGGCCACCCGCATGATCATGGACGTCTCCCAGGACAAGGCCCCGATGAAATAAACGCCAGGCGCCTGCGGCGGCCCCCGCCCTCCCAACCCGCGGGCGCCGGACAGACGGCCCCAGCAAGCAGTCCCTCCGCCAGCAACTCCCCACATCCCCCAGGAGGATGCGCCCACCGCAAGCACCCCCAAGTATGTCCGGCCAGGCCGCGCAGGGCGGCCTGGCCGGACGGGCGCCAGCAAATCTTTCAGCCCCCCAACCCTTCCCACAAAGCCCAAGCACACCGCCCGCCCCAGCGACGCCCCGAACTTTCCCCACCGCGAGCGGCTGCGGGGCCGTGGCGCGGGGCCGGGGCGTGTAGAGGCGCGCGCGACGGAATCCGAAGGAGCCGCAGGCGACGAGGATGAGGATGCGCTGTCCGGCGCGCAGGCGCCGGACAAGCCTCGTAGCCCGGGCCCCGCGCCACGGCCCCGCAGCCGCGCCAAAAGAACCGAACCCGCGACACAGGCGCGAAGCAAGCCCCCCGCACGACAGGAAAGGAACCCCCAGAACAGAGTATCCTTCCACCCTGTCCCAAAGAACCCCAAAAGCATCAACAGAAATGTCCGCACCCCTCCCCACCTGGCCCTATTCCCGCCACATCGCCCACCGCGGCGGCGGCCGCCTGGCCCCGGAGAACACCCTCGCCGCCATGCGCGTCGGCGCCGAACACGGCTTCACCATGTTCGAATACGACGTCAAGCTCAGCCGCGACAACGTCCTCGTCCTGATGCATGACGACGACGTCGACCGCACCTCCAACGGCCACGGCCCCGCCGCCGCCAAGACCTTCAGCGAACTGGCGCAACTGGACTTCGGCAGCTGGCACTCCGCCGCCTACGCTGGCGAACCCCTGCCCACCTTCGCCGCCGTGGCCCGCTACACCGTCGCCAACGGCATCGCCAGCAACGTCGAGATCAAGCCCTGCCCCGGCCGCGAGGCCGAGACCGGCGCCGCCGTCGCCCTGGCCGCCCGTGAACTCTGGAAAGGCGCCGCCGTGGCCCCGCTGCTGTCCTCCTTCGCCGAGGAAGCCCTGCAGGCCGCCAAGGACGCCGCGCCCGAACTGCCGCGCGCCCTGCTGGTCGACAAGGTGCCCGCCGACTGGCTCGACCGCCTGGTCAAATACGACTGCGTCGCCCTGAACATCAACCAGAAAGACGCCACGCGCGAACTGATCGACGCCGTGCACGCCGCCGGCTACCGCATTGCCGCCTGGACCGTCAACGACCCAGAGCGCGCCCGCCTGCTGCTGGACTGGGGCATCGACGGCATTTTCACCGACGAACTGGCCGCCATCCGGCCGGCCGCCTGAGGCCCCCGCCCGTGTTCAGCTATCGCCACGCCTTCCACGCCGGCAACCACGCCGACGTGCTCAAGCACGCCATCCTGGTCCACACCCTGGACTACTTCAACCGCAAGGACGCGCCCTACTGGGTCATCGACACCCACGCCGGCGCCGGCCTCTACAGCCTGGACAGCGACTGGGCCGCCAAGACCTCGGAATTCGCCGACGGCATCGGCCGCCTGTGGGAACGCGACGACCTGCCGCCCCTGCTGGCCGACTACGTCGCCCGCATCCGCGCCTTCAACACCAACGGCCGCCTCAAGCGCTACCCCGGCTCGCCCTGGCTGACGCTGGACGCGCTGCGCCCGTCCGACCGCCTGCGCCTGTTCGAAATGCACCCGACCGAAATCGACACCCTGGTCGGCAACCTCGAACACATGGACCGCACCGCGCAGCGCCAGACCACCATCTACGGCGACGACGGCTTCGAGGGCGTCAAGGCCCTGCTGCCGCCGCCGACGCGCCGCGGCATGGTGCTGATCGACCCGTCCTACGAGGACAAGAACGACTACCGCCGCACGCTGATCACCGTCAAGGAATGCGTCAAGCGCTTCGCCACCGGCACCATCGCCGTCTGGTACCCGCTGGTGCAGCGGCGCGAGGCCAGCGAAATGGCGCGCCACTTCGAGAACCTCAAGGTCAAGAGCTGGCTGCACGCCACCCTCACGGTCAAGAAGGCCACCATCGACGGCTACGGCCTGCACGGCAGCGGCATGTTCCTGATCAACCCGCCCTGGACGCTGCACGACGCTCTCAAGCAGGCCATGCCCTACCTGGCGCGTGAACTGGGCCAGGACGAGCGCGCCGGCTTCACGCTGCAGTTCCGCGAAAATCCGTTCCCCGCCCCCAAGAAGCAGTCGGACGACTGATTCCCGGCCGCGAAGATAAAAGGGCTGCCCCGTGTGGGGCAGCCCTTTTGCATGGCGACGGCGTTCAGGCCGCGGCGTCTTCCGCCTCCACCTGGCGCAGCGCCTCCTGCGCCCGCGCCAGCTTGGCGGCCGCGTCGCGCAGCGCGGTGCGCAGGCCTTCCTCGATGACCGGATGGTAGAACGGCATTTCCAGCATGCGCGCCACGGTCAGCTCCTGCTGCACGGCCCAGGCCAGCAGGTGGCCGATGTGCTCGGCGCTGGGGCCGACCATTTCCGCGCCCAGGAAGCGGCCGGTGGCGATATCGGCATACACGTGCAGCAGGCCGCGGTTCTTCAGCATCACCCGCGAACGGCCCTGGTCGCCGAAATCGACCTCGCCCGTCACGAAGGTGCCCGGCGTCAGGCGGGCGTGGCCCTGCCCGGCCAGCGCGATCTGCGGATCCGAGAACACCACCGCCAGCGGCGCGCGGCGCAGGCCCTGGCGCACCTCAGGGTAGCGCGCCGCGTTCTCGCCGGCGATGCGGCCTTCGTCGGCCGCCTCGTGCAGCAAGGGCGCGTCGGCGTTGGCGTCGCCGGCGATGAAGATCGCCGAATCGCCCGCCTGCATGGTGTCGCGGTCGAACAATGGTACGCCCTGCGCGTTCAGTTGCAGAGAGGTGTTCTCCAGGCCCAGGCCGTCCACGTTGGGGCGGCGGCCGGTGGCCACGAGCGCGTAGTCGAAGCGCTCGGTGCGCTCGCTGTTGTCCAGCGCCACGTAGCGCACCTCGACCTCGTCGCCCACTCGCTGGGTTTCCAGCACGCGCGCATCCGGGTCCAGGTAGAACTCCTGCTGGAAGATCTTGCGGGCGCTGTGGCGCACCTGCGGATCGCTGATGCCGCCCAGGCTGCCGCTGACGCCGAACACGCGCACCTCGACGCCCAGCCGCGCCAGCGCCTGGCCCAGTTCCAGCCCGATCACGCCGGGGCCGAACACCGCCACACGGCGCGGCAGGTCATCCCAGGCGAACACATCGTCGTTGAGCACCAGGCGGTCGCCCAGCCCCCGGAACGGCGGCGGCACCGACGGCCGCGAGCCGGTCGCGATCACCACGCGGGAGGCGTGGATCTCCGTGTGGTCATCAACCCGCAGCAGCGTGTCCGATTCAAAGCGGGCATAGCCGCGGATCTTGTCTTCCGCCGGGATGTTCTCCACGCCGTCGAGCACGAAGCCGACGAAACGGTCGCGCTCGCGCTTGACGCGGTCCATCACCTCTTCGCCGTTGACCGTGACCTCGCCTTCGACGTGTACGCCGAACGGCTCCGTATGCGCCGCCTGGTGGGCCGCTTCGGCGGCGGCGATCAGCAGCTTGGACGGCATGCAACCGACGCGGGCGCAGGTGGTGCCATAGGGACCGCCTTCGATCAGCAGCGCGCGCTTGCCCGCGGCCTTGGCGGCGCGGTAAGCGGCCAGGCCGGCGGTGCCAGCGCCGATGACGGCGATATCGGTGTGCAGAGTCTTCATGAGTGGGGTCCCCCGGTGTAGCGTGGAGCAAACATTGTCAAAGGCGGATTCCGCCTTGTTGCGCACCCTCCGGACGAAGCCCGTCCCGCGGCGCCCGTCGGGGCCGCGCGAAGATGCGGAAAAAGGGAAACCGGCGCGCCGGGCCGCTCCTTGCGGCAGCGGCCGCGGCGAGGGAAAGGGACCGTGTCCCCCTCCCAGCCAGCATCAGGCGAAGTGCGCCTTCAGGTCGTCCAGGCCGCCGATCAGCGAACCGTTGATGAACACCTGCGGAGCGGTGCCCTTGCCCGACACGGCGCCAATCACGCGGCCGCGCACTTTGTTCTCCAGCGGGATCTCGATCGGGGCATAGCCCTTGTCTTCGAGCAGCGCCTTGGCTTCCACGCAGAACGGGCAGCCGGGCTTGGAGAACACCACCACCTGGTCGGGCTTCTTGGCCGTCGGGGCGACGTGGGCCAGCATGGTGTCGGCGTCCGACACTTCAAACGGGTCGCCTTCCTTCTCGGGCTCGATGAACATCTTCTGCACCACGCCGTCCTTGACGAGCATGGAATAGCGCCAGCTGCGCTTGCCGAAGCCCAGGTCGCTCTTGTCGACCAGCATGCCCATGCCTTCGGTGAATTCACCGTTGCCGTCGGGCAGCAGCGTGATGTTGGACGACTCCTGGTCCTTGGCCCATTCGTTCATGACGAAGGTGTCGTTGACCGACACGCAGACGATGCTGTCGACGCCGGCGGCGGCGAAGGCCGGAGCCAGTTCGTTGTAGCGCGGCAGGTGGGTCGACGAGCAGGTCGGCGTGAAAGCGCCGGGAAGCGAAAAGACCACGACCGTCTTGTTCTTGAACAGGTCGTCGGTCGTGACCTTTTTCCAGGTGTTGCCCTCGCGGACGGGGAACGTTACGTTGGGAACACGTTGGCCTTCACGGTTTTGCAGCATGCAATCTCTCCTTGGGGTAGCGGGGTCTTGTTCAACCACCATGGAAAGAATCATAAACGGCAGCTATCAATTATTCAAATTTAATTAAATTAATTCATTGATAGTTTTAATCAATACTAGAAAAGCCACCGCCAGACTTTTTCTATCGTACGCCCGGCGGCGGCCCTTCGTCATACGCGTTGCGGCTCGTAGCCGGCGTCGCGGATCGCGGCCTCGACCTTGTCGGCCTGGTCGGTACCCGTGACGGTGACGCGATGCGCAGGCAGGTCCACCGCCACGCTGGCGCCCGGCGCCGCCGCGGTCACCGCGCCGGCAATGGTCTTGACGCAGTGGCCGCAGGTCATGTCGGGAACTTGGAATTCGATGCTCATGGTGTGCTCCGTGTGAATCAGGGGTGGGCGCACCGCCTTCGGTGCGAACTGGATATCAGCTTAGACCTTCCTATCGTGGGAAGGTCAAGCGTAGAATAATCCTTGACCTTCCCACAATGGGAAGGATGAAACTGAGGTCTTCATCCCTCAACCGAGACTGCCATGAGTGTTGCCAACCCTTCCGCCGAGCTTGAACTTGCCATCGAAGGCATGACCTGCGCGTCCTGCGTGAAGCGCGTGGAAAAGGCCCTGACCCGGGTGCCAGGGGTGGCCCAGGCCCAGGTCAACCTCGCCACCGAGCGCGCCCTGGTGGCCTACGACCCGGCCGCCGCCCAACCCGACGCGCTGGTCGAGGCCGTCGTCAAGATGGGTTACGAGGCGCGTCCGATCGCCGCCCAGGACGACCACGCCGAACGCCAGTCCGAAGCGCGCGACGCCGAGGCGCGGCGACTGCAGCACGCCTTCATCGCCGCCCTGGCGCTGACGCTGCCGGTGTTCGCGCTGGAAATGGGCTCGCACCTGATCCCCGCCATGCATCATTGGGTCATGGCGACGCTTGGCCAGCAGAATAGCTGGCTGCTGCAATTCGTACTGACCACCGCGGTGCTGGCGTGGCCCGGCCGCCAATTCTTCAGCAAGGGGCTGGTCGCCCTGTGGCGCCGCGCGCCGGAAATGAACTCGCTGGTCGCGCTGGGCGCCGGCGCCGCGTGGAGCTATTCCGTCGTGGCGACCTTTGCGCCCGGCTGGCTGCCCGAAGCGGCCCGCAACGTCTATTACGAAGCGGCGGCGGTGATCGTCACGCTGATCCTGCTGGGCCGCACGCTGGAAGCGCGCGCCAAGGGCAAGACCGGCGCGGCCATCAAGCGCCTGATCGGCTTGCAGCCGCGCACCGCGCGCGTGCTGCGCGGCGGCCAGCCGCAGGACATCGCCATCGAACAGGTGCGCAAGGGCGACATCGTGATGGTGCGTCCCGGCGAGAAGATTCCCCTGGATGGCGAGATCATCGAAGGCAACTCTTACGTCGACGAGTCGATGCTGACCGGCGAACCGGTGCCGGTCGAAAAGCACCCTGGCATGCAGGCCACGGGCGGCACGCTCAACACCTCGGGCAGCTTCACGCTGCGCGTCACCCACACCGGCGCCGACACCATGCTGGCCCGCATCATCCGCATGGTCGAGGCCGCCCAGGGCGCGCGCCTGCCGATCCAGGCGCTGGTGGACCAGGTCACCGCGTGGTTCGTGCCCGCCGTCATGGGCATGGCGCTGCTGACCTTCCTGGCGTGGTTCTTCCTCGGCCCGACACCGGCGCTGTCGCATGCGCTGGTCAACGCGGTGGCGGTGCTGATCATCGCCTGCCCGTGCGCCATGGGCCTGGCCACGCCGACCTCGATCATGGTCGGCACCGGCCGTGCCGCCGACATGGGCGTGCTGTTCCGCCAGGGCGACGCATTGCAGACGCTGCGCGAGGTACAGGTGGTGGCCTTCGACAAGACCGGCACGCTGACGTTGGGCAGGCCGACGCTGACCGACCTGGAGGCGGCCGCCGGCTACCGCGACGAAGACGTGCTGCAACAGGTCGCCTCGGTGCAAGCGCGCTCCGAGCACCCGATCGCGTTGGCCATCGTGGCAGCGGCCAACGATCGCGAGATCGCGCTGCTGCCGGTCGAAGGCTTTGCCGCCATCACCGGCGCCGGGGTCGAGGCCAGCGTGGCCGGCAAGCGCTTGCTGGCCGGCGCCGACCGCCTGATGGCCGAGCGCGGCGTCGACATCAGCGTCTTCGGCCAGCGCGCCGAACAATGGGGCAACGAGGGCAAGACGCCAATCTATGTCGCCATCGACGGCCAGGCCGCCGCCATGATCGCCGTGACCGACCCGATCAAGCCGTCGGCCATGGAAGCGATCGCGGCGCTGCACGCACAGGGCCTGAAGACCGCAATGATCACCGGCGACAACCGACATACGGCGCGGGCCGTGGCACGGCAACTGGGCATCGACGAAGTGCGCGCCGAAGTCCTGCCCGACGGCAAGGTCGAGGCCATCGGCGCGCTGCGCGCCAGCGGCCGCAAGCTGGCCTTCGTCGGCGACGGCATCAACGACGCGCCGGCGCTTGCCGCGGCCGACACCGGCATTGCCATCGGCACCGGCACCGACGTCGCCATCGAGGCCGCCTCGGTGGTGCTGATGGCCGACGATCTGCAGGGCGTGCCCAACGCCATCGCGCTCAGCCGCGCCACGCTGGCCAACATCCGCCAGAACCTGTTCTGGGCCTTCGCCTACAACGCCGCGCTGATTCCGCTGGCGGCGGGCGCACTGTACCCCGCGTACGGCCTGTCGCTGTCGCCGATCTTCGCGGCCGGCGCCATGGCGTTGTCCAGCGTCTTCGTGCTGGGCAACGCGCTGCGCCTGAAGACCTTCCGCCCGCCGCGCGCCGCGCGCTGAGCGCCGCCTTTCCTGGAGACCTCGCATGAACATCGGACAAGCCGCGCAGGAATCGGGCATCTCGGCCAAGATGATCCGCTACTACGAGAGCATCGGCCTGATCGGCCCGGCGCTGCGCAAGGACTCGGGCTACCGCGTCTACAGCGAGCACGACCTGCACACGCTGCGCTTCGTGCGGCGCGCGCGCGACCTGGGTTTCTCGGTGGAGCAGATGAACGAGCTGCTGGCGCTGTGGCGCGACCGCAGCCGCGCCAGCGCCGACGTCAAGCGCATCGCGCTGGAACACGTGGCCGAACTGGAACGCAAGGCCCGCGCCCTGCGCGACATGGCGGCCACGCTCAAGCACCTGGCGCACAACTGCCATGGCGATGACCGGCCCGACTGCCCCATCCTGGAGAACCTGGGGCGCTCCCAGTAAGCAATAAGGGCAAGCCCATCCGGCTTGCCCTTATTGCATGCGGCCCGGTCCGTCCCGGCCGGGCGGCGTCACGCCTGGCTTTGCGCCGGCGCCTCGCCTTCGGCCGCGACGCGGGCGTGGTAGGCCTCGGTGGCCGCCTGCTTGGACGCGGCCTTCTCGGCGGCCGCGGCGGCCTTTTCCGTTTCCGCGGCGGCCGCATCGGCGGCCTGCTGCAAGGCGCGCTGGCGGGCGCGCTCCTGCACTTCGCGCACGCCCTCGGCATCCAGCGATTCGAACACCGCGATCGACTCCACGTGCCCGGTGTGGGGGAACATGTTGATGACGCCGGCGCTCTTGAGCAGGTAGCCGCCCTCGTGCACCATGATGGCCGCGTCGCGCGCCAGCGTGGCGGGATTACAGGACACGTAGACGATGCGGCGCGGCCGCTCCTCGACCTTCAGTTGCGACAGCGCCTGTGCCACGGCCTGCGCGCCTTCGCGCGGCGGGTCGATCAGCATGCGGTCGAAGAAGCCCAGGCCGCGCAGCCATTCGACGTCGACCTCGAACAGGTTGAGGGTGGCGAAACTGGTGCGTTCGCCCAGCCCATGGCGCGCGGCGGCCTCATGGGCGCGGTCGGTCAGCGCCTTGCTGCCCTCCACGCCCACGGCCTCGCGGCCCTGGGTGGCCAGCGGCAGCGTGAAGTTGCCCAGGCCGCAGAACAGGTCGGCGACGCGGTCGGTCGGCTGCACTTCCAGCAGCGTGAGGGCGCGCGATACCATCGCGCGATTGATGGCGTGGTTGACCTGGGTGAAATCGGTCGGCCGGTACGGCATGCGCAGGCCGAATTCGGGCATGGTGTAGGTGAGCGCGTCGCGGTGTTCGGGCACCAGCGGATGCACGGTGTCCGGGCCCTTGGGCTGCAGCCACCATTGCACGTCGTGCTTGTCCGCGAAGGCGCGCAGCACGGCGATGTCGTGGTCGGTCAGCGGCAGCAGGTGGCGCAGCACCAGCGCCGTGACCCCCTCGCCCAGCGCCACTTCCACCTGCGGCAGGCGGTCGGGCGCCGACATCGATGCGATCATGGCGCGCAGCGGCATCAGCAGGTCGCTGACGTGACGCGGCAGCACATGGCATTCGCGCATGTCGGCCACGTAGCTGCTCTTGCGTTCATGAAAGCCGACCAGCACCCCGCCCTTCTTGGGCACCACGCGCACCGACAGGCGGGCGCGGTAACGGTAGCCCCAGGTCGGGCCGTGCAGCGGCGCCAGAATGCGCGCCGGACGCAGCTTGCCGACGTGCCAGAAGGTGTCTTCCAGCGCGCGCTGCTTGATCGCCACCTGCGTGGTGGGTTCGAGATGCTGCATGGCACAGCCGCCACAGACGCCGAAATGCGGGCAGCGCGGCGCGACGCGTTGCGACGACGGCCGCAGTACCTGGTCCACCCGCGCGATTTCATACGACGGTTTGCGGCGCACGGTCGTGGTGGTGACCCGCTCGCCCGGCAAGGCGCCTTCCACGAACACGACCTTGCCCTCGCGGCGGGCAATGCCCCGGGCTTCCAGGTCCAGGGATTCGATACTCAAAACGTCAGACATCTCACGCAGTCCAGAAAATTCACGCAACCCGGCATTGTAAGAGGATTCGGCGGCGCCCCGCCCGCGCCTGAAAAAAGGGGGGACTTGCCGGAGACGGCCCGCCGGGCAGTCTCCATCAAGCCCCCCAAAAGCCGGCGCCGGTCAAGGCGCCGCCACGGATGGAAATCAGAACGAACGCGATACCGAGAACACCGCCCCCAGGCGCCCAGAGGGATGGCCGTACTTGGTCGGCAGCCAGTTGTCCTTGGTGGCGCCGACCGCCGCCAGGCCCAGCACCCAGCCCTTCAGATCCTTGGTGACGCCGAGCTTGTAGTCGACGTAGTGGCTGATGGAATCGCCTTCCATGTTGACCTGGTTCTTGAGCTTCTGGTAGCCGACATGGCCGACCAGCCCCCAGCCATCGCCCAGGTCGAAATTGGCGGTGCCGTCCAGGTACCAGGTGCCCTTGCTGTCGGGCGTGCTGAAGAAGTCGCTGGGCGTGTACGAGTACTTGAGGGTGTAGTTGCCGTAGGTCGCGCCCAGGTACAGGTCGGTGTTGTTGTAGTTGCCGCCCTTGGGCGAGCTGGAACCCGGGTAGTAGTAATGCAGCACCCCGGCGTCGAGCGAAAAACCACCGCCCACGTCGCCTTTCCAGCCGCCATAGAAGTCCATTTCCAGATTGCCGTCGGTGAAGACGAAATTGGACACATTGGAGTTCCAGTTGCCCAGGTAGAAGCCGGAGCTGTGGGTCAGGTCGAAGCCCAGTTGCGCGGCGGGACGGAAATCGGTCTGCGAGTAGCCGCGGAAGCGGTAGTCGCTGACGATCGTGGCATTGCCGCTGAGCGAAAAACCGCCGCCCAGGTCGGTGGGTTCAGCCTGTGCCGTTGCAACGAAACAAGCGGCGAGCACGGCGGGCAAGGCTAGCAACGTCTTCTTCATGGTGCGGTGTCCTGATCGGATTTAACGAGGAGGAGGAAGGCCAAGGGCGCATCCGTCAGGCCGGTCTTGCAACGGCAGGTAACCGGCTCCTCTTCGCTGAAGCAATGTCCGTGCCAGGTTTCATCCCCGTGTCAGCGCGCGGGCGATGCCCCGGCGCCACGCCGTTCCCGCACCACCGCGGTGCGCCGCGCCGCGCTTGCAGGCGGCCGCGCATCAAAATGGGGCCCCGCGCGCCCGGGCGGTCTCCGCCGCGCAAAAGAAAGCCCCGTCGCGCGGACTCGCGGGACGGGGTTTTCCCGGCCGCCGTCAGACGGCGGTCGGGAGGACGGCGCGGACCGTCTGCCTGGCGGATCAGTTGGCGGCGGGTGGCGCGGGGGGCGGCGGCACTGCGCCCGGGCCATTGCCAGGTCCCCTGCCATGACGGCCCTCCATCTTGGCATGGCGTTCCTGCATCTTGGCCTGGCGGTCCTTCAGCATCTGGGTCACCTGGGTACGCTGGGCGTCGTTCAGGCTATCCCATACGGCCAGCCATTGGTCGCGCACCTGCTTGGCCTGCGCGCCAAATTGGTCACGCGATTTGTCGGATTGCTCCAGCAGCGCGCGCGGGTCCAGCTTGCCGCTGTCCAACTGCGCCTTGAGCAGGTCGTGGCGCTGGCCGCCGGCGGCGCGCATGGCTTCGTGCAGGCCGCGCTGGCCATCCTGGGCGGTCTTGACCAGGGCCTGCTGTTTCTGGTCCAGCTTGAGTTGATCGAGTTGCGCCTTGGACACGGGGCCCAGGCCCGGAATCCAGAGGCCGTCACGCATGCCCTTGTGGAAGCCGCCACCCCGGGGGCCTTCGTGCATGGCGGCGGGACCACCGTCGGCGGGCGCGGCCGCCATGACGGGACCAGCCAGCAGGCCGCCGGCGGCGGCGACCATGGCCAGGGCTGCCAGGTTGGTGCGGATAGCGAATCGGGACATGTAGGTCTCCTGAAAGTGAAGAAAGCGAGGCCATTGTGCGATTCGCCTGGTTTCATCCAGGTTTCGTCCCCGCAAGCTATGTTTCAGTCGATTGCGCCCCCTGCCGGCGTGAAAACGGGGCCCGCGGGCCCCGTCACTCGAGCATGCCGCGCCGATACGCGCGGCGCTCAGTTGGCGTCCCAGGCCGCCATGTACTCTTTCCAGTGCGGCGCTTCGCTGGCCGTCAGCGTGTCGCGCACCAGCGCGATCTCGGCCTCGTAGGCGGTGCGGTCGATTTCGCCACGCAGGAAGCGAAAGCGGCAGTACACCAGCCAGGTGTTGACCACGTCGGTCTCGCAATAGGCGCGGACCTCGTCGGCGCGCCCCTGGCTCCAGGCCTCCCAGACCTTGCTGCCGTCCATGCCGAGCTTGCCCGGAAAGCCGCACAGCTTGGCCAGTTCGTCCAGCGGCGCGTTGGCGCGGCCATTGTATTTGGCCAGCAGGTCCATCAGGTCGGTGTGGCGGGAGTGATAGCGCGAGATGTAGTTGTTGAACTTGAAATCGCGGTCTTCCTCGCCCATGTCCCAGTAGCGCGGCGCGGGCACGCCCTGGATCAGGCTGCGGTAGTGCAGCACAGGCAGGTCGAAACCCGAGCCGTTCCAGCTCACCAGCTTGGGCGTGTAGCGCTCGATGGTCTTGAAGAAGCCGGCCAGCAAGGCGGCTTCGGGATCGTCGGCCTGGCCCAGCGTCTTGACGCGAAACCCCTGGTCATCGCGGAACACGCAGCCCACCACCGCAACCTTGTGCAGGTGCAGCGGCAGGAAGTCGTGGCCCACGGCCTCGCGGCGCGCGGCCAGCGCGCGCTCGACCACCTCGGCGTCGGGGACGTCGGCGCTCCAGCCGTTGAGCTTGCGCAGGCCGTCCGCGTCGGGAATGGTCTCGAGGTCGAATACCAGGGTGGGCGTCATTTGGCTGGCAGGTACTGCATCGGATCCACGGGGGTACCCTGGCGGCGGATCTCGAAATGCAGGCGCGGCGAGGTGGTGTCGCTCTGCCCGATTTCGGCGATCTTGGCGCCGCGCTTGACGTCCTGGCCGGTCTTCACGAGCAGCGTGCGGTTGTGCGCGTAGGCCGTGATGAAGCCGTTCTGGTGATTGACGATGATCAGGTTGCCCAGGCCGCGCACGCCATTGCCGCTGTACATGACCTTGCCGTCGGCGGCGGCGTTGACCGGGTCGCCCAGGGCGCCGACGATGTCGATGCCCTTGCTGTTGTTGTTGAAGCCTTGCATGATCTGGCCGTTGGCCGGCCAGGCCCAGTTGATCACGCCGGCATCGGCCGCGCGCGTGGCGGGCTTGGTTTCGGCCGGCGTGGGCGCGGGCGGTGGCAGCGAGGCCGTGGCGGTGGCCGAGGTGTCACCCGGCTGGTCGTCCAGCGGACGCGGCTGCGGCTTGGAACTGGCGATCGGCGCGGGCTGCGCGGGGGCGCCGGACGCGGCCGACATCTTCAGCACCTGCCCCACCGAAATCTGGTTGGGATCGCTGAGATTGTTCCAGCGCTTGATGTTCTCGACATCGACGTTGTTGGCGCGGGCAATCTTGTAGAGCGTGTCGCCCGGCTTGACGACATAGCTGCCGCCGGACTGGACGGCGGTCGGCTGGCCGCCGGTCAGGTCGACGACCGGCGCCCGCGTGCCCTTGGATGCGCAGCCGGCCAGGATGGCCAGGCTGAGGACGCCAGCCACGAATACCGGGCGGCGCAGGCGCGTCATGGACACGCCAAGGTTCATATCGGTCAGTTGCAACTGCCCGTTGAGCATACGTTTCTCCTGTTTGCTCAAGATTGTATTCCGGCACGCAGCGGCACAAAGCGCACGGCCTCGAGTTCAGTACGTTTCCAGCTGGCTGCGCCGGTGCGTTCGATCAGCACCAGGCGCTGGTTGGCGCCCCCCTCGGGAGCGATCAGGCGTCCGCCCGGCGCGAGTTGCGTCAGCAGCGCTTGCGGAATGGCCAGGCCGGCGGCAGCCACAACGATAGCATCGAACGGCGCCACGCCGGGCAGGCCCAGCATGCCGTCGCCGTAGATCAAGCGGATGCGGGTGGTCAGCCGCAAGGCGCGCAAGTGTTCGCGCGCCAGTTCGTACAGGCCGCGAATGCGTTCGATCGAATGGACCTCGCGCACGAACTGCGCCAGCACGGCGGCCTGGTAGCCGCAGCCGGCGCCCACTTCGAGCACGCGGGTGGGGCTGCGGTCTTCGCAGATGGCGGCGATCATGCGCGCCACCACCCACGGTTGCGAGATGGTCTGCGAATGGCCGATGGGCAGGGCCGCGTCTTCATAGGCGCGGCTGGCCAGCGCCTCGTCGACGAACAGGTGGCGCGGCACCGCCGCCATGGCATTGAGCACGCGCTCGTCGGAGACGCCCTGGGCCCGCAGGCGCTGCACCATGGCCTGGCGCAGGCGGTCTGAATTGAGCCCGAGATTGCCGCCAGCGGCAGGCGCCGGCGCCTTGGCCTGGCTCTGCAGGGTGGCGGCGGAGATGCGGGTGTTGCTGTTGGCCGGCGTGACGCCGGGGCTGAGCCGGCCGGAGTCGTAGCGCACCGGGCTGGGGCGCCCGGGCACCGCCTGCGAAACGTCCGGTTGGCTTATGCGTCGGCGCATAGCGGCTCCGCCCAGGTCCGGATTTCGTCGAGCTGGCTGTGCTGGGTCAGGTCCAGCCGCAGTGGCGTAACCGACACCATGCCCTGCGCCACCGCATGGAAGTCGGTGCCGGGCGTCGCGTCGGCCGCCTGCCCCACCGGACCGATCCAGTAGACCGGATCGCCGTATGGCGTGGTGGTGCGCACCACCGGTTGCGACGGATGGCGCTTGCCCAGGCGCGTGACCTGGAAACCATGCATGTCTTCGAAGCGGCGGCTGGGGATGTTGACATTCAGCAGCACCGGCGCGGCCAGCGGCTGCGCCAGGTGGCGCTCGACCACCAGGCGGGCGGCGCGGGCAGCCGAATCGATGTGTTCCCACCCCTTCTCGGCCAGCGAGAAGGCGATGGCCGGAATGCCGAACAGGTAGCCTTCGCTGGCGGCCGCCACGGTACCCGAATAGAGCGTGTCATCGCCCATGTTGGCGCCGTTGTTGATGCCGGACACCACCAGATCGGGCCGAGTGTCCATCAGCCCGGTCAGGGCGACGTGGACGCAGTCGGACGGCGTGCCGTTGACGGCGATGAAGCCATTGGAGGCGGTGCGCACCGACAGCGGACGGTTCAGCGTCAGGGAATTGGACGCGCCGCTGTGGTTGGTCTCGGGCGCGACGACGGTCAGGTCGCCCAGGCCCTGCAGCGCCTTGACCAGCGCTTCGAGCCCGGGGGCCGAGTAACCGTCATCGTTCGAAACCAGAATTCGCATTGTGCATCCGAAAGAAAATAAAACGCGGGTGGACCGGCTGGATTGTACCGTCCGCGGGCGACAGCGGCATGTCCGCTCCTGAACCGGTGCCGGATGGCACGGCGCGCGCCCCCCCGCCGGCCCCCGCGCCGGCGGGCTGCCCATTCGCCGGCGCCGCAGGCGGGGTAGAATCCGCAGCCATCGAGACAACAACACGACAACAACGGACCCCCACTCATGGCGATCACCGAACCCTCCCTGGCGTTCACCGCGGCGCTCATCCTGCTGGCCTACCTGATCGGCTCCGTGCCGTTCGCGGTGGTGGTCAGCAAACTGATGGGGCTGCAGGACCCCCGCAGCTACGGCTCGAAGAACCCCGGCGCCACCAATGTGCTGCGCACCGGCAACAAGACCGCCGCCGCGCTGACCCTGCTGGGCGACGCCGCCAAGGGCTGGTTCGCGGTCTGGCTGGCGCAGCGCCTGGCGCCCGGCATCGCCCCTGGCCCGCTGGCCGCGGTAGCCGTGGCGGCCTTCCTGGGCCATCTGTACCCGATTTTCCTGGGATTCAAGGGCGGCAAGGGCGTGGCCACCGCGCTGGGCGTGCTGGTCGCCATCCAGCCCTGGCTGGCGGTGGCCACCGCCGCCACCTGGCTGATCATCGCGGTGTTCTTCCGCTATTCCTCGCTGGCCTCGCTGGTGGCGGCGTTCTTCGCGCCGGTCTACTACGTGTTCGGCTCCGGCCTGGCGTGGTACGCCCAGCCGGCCATGGGCATCGCCCTGGCTATCATCGGCGTGCTGCTGTTCTACCGCCACCGGGCCAACATCACACGCCTGGTGCAGGGCACCGAAAGCCGTATCGGCGGCAAGAAGAAGTGATCCGTGTGCGGGCGAGTGATCCGCGCGCGCAATAGGAAAAGGGGGCCTCGGCCCCCTTTTTCATTCATTACCCGTCTCAGGCGATATCGGCCAGATCCCAGCGCGGCCGCACGGTGAAGCCGTGGGCGTCCGGATCCAGCGTCACCAGCCCCGCCTTGACCCGCTCGGCCGCCGCGAAGGCGATCATGGCGCCGTTGTCGGTGCACAACGACAGCGGTGGGAAATAGGCCTGGGCCTTCAAGGGCTTGAGCGCGGCGGCCAGCTTGGCTCGCAGCAATTGGTTGGCGCCCACCCCGCCGGCCACCACCAGGCGGCGCAGGCCGGTCTGCTTGAGGGCCCGGACCGACTTGGCCGCCAGCACCTCGACGATGGCGGCCTGGGTGGACGCCGCCAGGTCGGCGCGAGTCTGTTCATCCAGCCCGCCGTCCTGCTCGGCGGCCTTGACCCGGGTCAGCACGGCGGTCTTCAGGCCGCTGAAGCTGAAATCCAGGTCGCCGCTGTGCAGCATGGGACGCGGCAGGTCGAAACGCGCGGCATCGCCCTGCTCCGCCAGCCGCGCCAGCGCGGGGCCGCCCGGGTAGCCCAGCCCCATCAGCTTGGCGGACTTGTCGAAGGCTTCGCCGGCGGCGTCGTCCAGGGTTTCGCCCAGCAACTCGTAGCGCCCCACCCCGTCGACCCGCATCAATTGCGTATGGCCGCCGGACACCAGCAGCGCCACGAACGGGAAATCGGGCCGCGGGTCGGCCAGCATCGGCGACAGCAGGTGGCCTTCCAGGTGATGAATGGCGATGGCCGGCAGGCGGCGCGACCAGGCGAACGATTGCGCCACGCTGGCGCCCACCAGCAGCGCGCCCGCCAGGCCGGGACCCGCGGTGTAGGCGACCGCGTCGATGTCCGACATTTCCAGGCCAGCTTCGCGCAGCACCTGGTGGGTCAGCGGCACCACGCGCCGGATATGGTCGCGCGAGGCGAGTTCAGGCACCACGCCCCCGTATTCCTGGTGCATGGCGATCTGGGTATGCAGGGCGTGCGCGAGCAGGCCGCGTTCCGTACAGACGGCTGCGACGCCCGTTTCGTCGCAGGAGCTTTCAAAGCCGAGAATAATCATGGCGGCAGAGTTTACAACTGATGCGAAAATACGCCCGTTTACAAAATAACCGGGGGCGCCCAAGCCCCCTTCTCACCAACCAAGCCTGCAAGCACCCTGGGGACAAGAATGCTGGAGAAGCTATTCAACCTGCGTGAACACGGCACGACCGCGAGAACCGAGATCGTGGCCGGCCTGACGACATTCCTGACGATGTCGTACATCATCTTCGTCAACCCGGACATCCTGTCGTCCACCGGCATGGACCGCAACGCCGTGTTCGTCGCCACCTGCCTGGCGGCCGCGCTGGGCTCGCTGGTGATGGCGCTGATCGCCAACTGGCCGATCGGCATGGCGCCGGGCATGGGGCTGAACGCCTTCTTCGCCTTCACCGTGGTCAAGACCATGGGCTACACCTGGGAGCAGGCGCTGGGCGCCGTGTTCATCTCGGGCGTGATCTTCCTGATCCTGACCATCTCGGGCATCCGGGTCTGGCTGGTCAAGGGCATCCCGCATTCGCTGCGCAGCGCCATCGCCGCCGGTATCGGCCTGTTCCTGGCCATTATCGCGCTGTCCAGCGCCGGCATCGTGGTGGCGCATCCCGCGACCAAGGTGACGCTGGGCGACCTGACCACGCCGGGGCCGCTGTTCGCCATCCTGGGCTTTTTCATCATTGCCTCGCTGGACGCACTGCGTGTGCGCGGCGCCATCCTGATCGGCATCCTGGTGGTCACGGTGCTGTCGATGGCGCTGGGCTACAACGAATTCAAGGGCGTGTTCGCGGCGCCGCCGAGCCTGGCGCCGACGCTGTTCAAGCTGGACATCCTGGGCGCGCTGCACACCGGATTCGTGCACGTCATCCTGGTGTTCGTGCTGGTCGAGGTGTTCGACGCCACCGGCACGCTGGTGGGCGTGGCCAAGCGCGCCGGCCTGATGCCGGAGAACCGCCCCAACCGCCTGGGGCGCGCCCTGTTCGCCGACAGCACCGCGATCGTGGCCGGCTCGATGCTCGGCACCAGCAGCACCACTGCCTACGTCGAAAGCGCTTCGGGCGTGCAGGCCGGCGGCCGCACCGGCCTGACCGCGCTGGTGGTGGCCCTGCTGTTCCTGGCCGCGTTGTTCATCTCGCCGCTGGCCGGCGCCGTGCCCGCCTACGCCACCGCGCCCGCCCTGCTCTACGTGGCCGGCCTGATGATGCGCGAGCTGATCGACATCGACTGGAACGACGTCTGCGAAGCCACCCCGGCCGCGCTGACCGCGCTGGTGATGCCGTTCACCTACTCCATCGCCAATGGCATCGCCTTCGGCTTCATCAGCTACGTGGTGCTCAAGACCGCCACCGGCCGCGTGCGCGACGTGCATCCGGCCACCTGGCTGGTGGCGATCCTGTTCGTGATCCGCTACGCGTTCTTCCCGGAATAACATCCGCCAGACGCGCCATGCGAAACCGCCGCGCTTCCGGTCCGGAAGGCGGCGGTTTTTTCATGCCGGCGCGCGTACCCGCCAGATGCCGCCAGCGCGGTTGCCGTGACCGCGCGCCAGCGGCCATGCGCACAGGAAATGCGAACGATGCGGGTGGGACCGGCGTGACCACGATACCGGTACGGTTGCCAGGGTCGCGAACGTCCGGCAAATCGCCGTCATTGAGTCCGGCTATCAACCCGCCGGCCCGCATGGTTGCTGTCAGGGGCGGTTGAATTCGCCGATACACTCCCCATGTACGTAAGACCATGGAGCCGACCTTGTCCCGCCACACCCCGCATTCCTCCTGTCTCCACCGCGAGCGCCGCGCATGAGTACCCTCGACCGCATCCCCTTCTCGGTGCTGGACCTGGCGCCGATCGTGCAGGGCCGCGACGCCGCCGACGCCTTCCGCAACAGCGTGGCGGTGGCGCAGCATGTCGAACGCCTGGGCTACAAGCGCTTCTGGCTGGCCGAGCACCACAACATCAACGGCGTGGCCAGCAGCGCCACGGCGGTGCTGATCGGCCACATCGCCGGGCACACCTCGACGCTGCGCGTCGGCTCAGGCGGCGTGATGCTGCCCAACCATGCGCCGCTGATCATCGCCGAGCAGTTCGGCACGCTCGAAACCCTCTACCCCGGCCGCATCGACCTGGGCCTGGGCCGGGCGCCCGGCAGCGATGGCGCCACGCAGCACGCGCTGCGCCGCGGCCCGCGCAGCGGCCTGGAATTCCCGGCACTGGTCGAGGAGTTGCGCGGCTTTCTCGCTCCTTCGCGGCCGGGCCAGCCGGTGCGCGCCATCCCCGGCGAAGGCCTGGACATCCCCATCTGGCTGCTCGGTTCGAGCGATTTCAGCGCGCGGCTGGCGGCCGAATTGGGCCTGCCATTCTCCTTCGCCGGCCACTTCTCGCCGGAAGGCATGGCGGCCATGCGCCTGTACCGTCACCTGTTCAAGCCGTCCGAGACGCTGGCCCGCCCTTACGCCATGATCGGCGTGCCAGTGGTGGCCGCCCCCACCGATGAAGAAGCCCGGCGCCTGTCGACCACGCAGCAGCTCAAGTTCCTGTCGCTGGTGCGCGGCAACCGCCTGCAACTGCAGCCACCCGTCGACAGCATGGACGGGCTGTGGAACGAATGGGAGCGCGAGGCGGTCAATCAAAGGCTGGGCGCCGCCATCGTGGGCGGCCCCGAGACCGTCAAGCGCCGTCTGGAGGCCTTGGTGGCCGAGACGGAAGCGGACGAGGTCATGATCGTGTCCGACTTCTACGATATCGCCGATCGCCTGCGCTCTTTCGAGATCGTCGCCGCGCTCAAGCAGCGCGACGGCATGTGCACGACAACCTCGGCCTGAGGCCGGCGGCGCCGCCGCCAGTCTGGCCGACTGCGCCCCCCCATAGCGCCAACCATTGCGACGTGACCGGTCCCCGCTCTACTATGGACCGGTAAGACCGGCAATACCGCGTCGCCGAATCCGGGTCGAGGCATGTCTCCCCCGTGCCGCCGATACCGACACTTTGCGCCGCGCCAGCGGCAAGGATCCAAAATGAGTATTGTTGAACTCACCAAAGACAGCTTCCAGGAAGCCATCACGCCGGACGGCACCTTGATCGTGGACTTCTGGGCGCCCTGGTGCGGCCCTTGCCGCGGCTTCGCGCCGGTGTTCGAACAGGCCGCCGCCGAGCATCCCGACGTCACCTTCGCCAAGGTCAACACCGACGTGGAACAGGAACTGGCCGGCGCGCTGGGCATCCGCTCGATTCCCACGCTGATGGTGTTCCGCGAAAAAGTGCTGCTGTTCTCGCAGCCGGGCGCCTTGTCCGGCGGCCAGCTCAATGAGCTGCTCGCCAAGATCAAGGAAGTGGACATGGAAAAGGTCCACCAGGAAATCGCCGCGGCCCAGGACGGCCAGGACGCGTGATGCACAAGGGCCCCACGGGGCCCTTCTGTTTTCTTACGCCAGTTGTTCCCAGGCCGACCGGCCGCGCGTGATGTTGGCGGCCGTCATCTCCAGGTCGGCCAAGACGCCGCGCGGCACCGTGAAGCGCAGCGCGGCGCCCTCCGCGCCAAAGTCTTCTTGGACGATCACCGCGCCGGCCTGCGCCAACCGCGATTTGAGCAGGGGCAACTCGGCAAAGCCGCAAACACATGCAACCGTGGCCAGGTCCACGATCTCGGTGCGCGGGCCGTTGCGCAGGCAGTTGGCGGCGCAACCGCCGTAGGCGCGCACCAGCCCGCCGGCGCCCAGCTTGACGCCGCCAAACCAGCGCACCACCAGCACCGCCACGCGGTCCATGTCCTGCCCTTCGATCGCCTGCAGGATCGGGCGGCCAGCGGTGCCGCCGGGCTCGCCGTCGTCATTGAAGCGGTATTCCTGGCCGATGCGGTAGGCCCAGCAGTTATGGGTGGCCTCGGGGTCGCTGTGCGCGGCGAAGAACGCCATGGCCTCGTCGATGCTGGAGACGGGCGCGGCGTGCGCGACAAAGCGGCTTTTCTTGATGTCTTCCTCGTGCGAGCAGACGGCGGTCAAGGTGGTGGTCATAGCGCGCCATTGTAAAGGCCGCGCCTCCCGGACCCGCGCGGCCCGTGCGGACGAAGCCGGCGCCGCGCGCGCCTCAACCGTGGCAGTCGGCGACTTCCTGGTCCAGATAGACGTCGAAAGCCACGTCGCGCGCCCACTTGGCCGGCAGCGCCTTCCAGGCGCCGGCCCGCGCCCATTCGCGCATGCGCTCGGCCAGCCAGGCCTGGCCGGCCGTGTCGGCCGCCGGCAGCAGCCAGACGCGTTCATGGCGCGCGCCATCGGCGGCGAGCGTAGCCGAGAACTTTTTCCATTCGGGAAAGCGCATCAGCGGTTCCCAGACCACGTCATCGATCAGGCCGATGTCGCAGCTGCCTTCGCGCACCGCCACCAGCGCATCCGACGGCACGCGGTAGGTACGCACTACCGCGCCCCAACTGTGCGCCAGCGCCTGCGCGCCGACTGCGGCCTCGGCCATGCAGACGCTGCGGCCGCGCGCATCCCCGCCCTGTCGCATGCGCGTGTCGCTGCGGATTATCGCCTTGGGCCGCGCGGCATAGCCGGTTGCCACCGTCGCCAGTTCGCTCGGCAGCCCCGGCGCCGGCTGCGCGCGGTCTGCCAGCACCACGTCCACGTCGCCCGCGGCCAGCAGGCGGGCCGCATCGGCGGCCGCCACTTGCCGCAGGCGGAATGGCACGCCCAGTTCCTGCGCCAGCTTCTCGGCCATGGCGTGATCCAGCCCTTCGGGCGTGCGGATCTTGGCGCCGGCCTCGGGCGCGGGCGCCAGATACGGCACGCCCACCACCAATTCACCGCGCTGGCGCGCGGCCCCCAGGCCATCGGCCGGCGCCGCCCCGCTCGCCGCGCAGAGCAAGGCCGATACGCCGATCAGGAGACGAAGCGCGCGCCGCATCCCGAACCTCACACGTATTGGTAGCGCAGCAGCCGGTGCTTGAGGTTCTCGAGCACGAACTGGTCGATCAGGGCCGCCAGCACCGCGATCACCAGAATGTTGGTCATCACGCCGGTCATGTCGGCGATCTCGCCCGAATAAGCCAGCGAACGGCCCAGGCCCTTGCCGAAGCCGATCAGCATCTCGGCCGAAATCAGCGCGCGCCAGGCATTGCCGAACGCCAGTTGGGCGCCGGTGATCAGTTCGGGCATGACGGCCGGCAGGTACACGCGCTTGACCAGACCCCAGGGCGTGGCGCCCATGACGCGGGCGGCCGAGACGTGCACGCGCTGCACCGATTCAGTGGCGTTCATCACGCTCAGCGCCGCCGGGAAAAACGCCGCCAGCGCCACCACGACAATGATCGGCGTGCTGCCGAAACCCATCACGATCAGGAACAGCGGCACCCAGGCGATGGACGGAATCGATTGCAGGATGACGATGGCGCTGCGCAGCACCTCGCGGAAGAAGAACAGCACCGCCGCAACCAGCCCGAAGCCGATGCCCGCCGCCAGCGCCAGGCCGTAGCCCGCGCCCAGCCGGCCCAAGGTGCCCACCAGGCTCTGGTGGAACGATTGCTTGCCCAGGTCCTCGAGCAGGCGCTCGAGCACAGCGGGCACGCCCGGCATCAGGAAGTCCGGCAGGGCGAACGCCGCCGCCTGCCACAGCGCCAGGATGAACAGGACACCCAGCACGCCCGCCAGATGCTTGCGGGCGCCGGTCACACGGGTCGTCGATGCGCTCAAAGCTTGCGAGCCTCTTGCCAGGACAGGTCGACGATGCTGGAGACGTCGTACGGCTTGCCGTCGCGTGTCTTGAGCGAGCCCTGGGCCTGCAGGATGTCGGCGATCTCCTGCATGCGCTTGGTGTCCTTCTCGGTCAGCTTGGGCGTGAACACCTGCGTGCTGATGGCCTCGGCGATCACCGTTTCGCGCGGCAGTTCGCCACGGTTCAGGGTCTTGAGCGTGGGCTCGGCGATGAAGTACGAGGCGATCAGCCTGGAGGCCTGGGCAGGTTCCTTCTGCAGCAGCGTAATGGCCTGGTTCTGCGCGTCCAGCGCCTTCCAGACATCGTCCTTGCGCTTGGCCAGCGTTTCGCCCGACGTGATCACCACCATGCACGGGAACGGCCAGGCCTGGCCCACTTCGTAGATCTGCTTGACCGGCGCCACCAGTTGCGCGATGCGGTCATACGGCTCGAACAGGAAGGCCGCGTCGACGCGCTTGCCCACCAGCGACTGCACCGCCACGGCCGGGCTTACGCCCATCACATTGACGTCATCCGCCGTCAGCTTGCCCTGCTTGAGCACCACGCCCTTGAGCACCACGTCGGCGGTGCTGCCCTCGGCTTGCGAGGCCAGCGTCTTGCCCTTCAGGCCGGCGATATCCTTGATGCCCGAATCATCGCGCACCACCAGCGAATGGTAGCCCTGCTGCGCGCCGCCCACCACCTTCAGGTCGGCGCCCTTGGATGCCCAGGCCACGGCGTTGGTGAAGCCCAGCACGCCGATGTCCAACTGGCCGCCGACGATGGCCTTGATCAGGTCGGTGCCCGACTTGAACTCGATCAGTTCGGAATCCAGGCCGGCCTTCTTGTAGTAGCCGCCCTCCTGCGCCACGATGGCCTGCGCATCGTCCATCACGCGCAGGTAGCCGACGCGGAATTTCTCGGCGGCCATGGCGGGCGCCGCGGCCAGGAGCGCCGCGGCCAGCGGCAGGGACAGCCATTGCTTGAATTTCATGGGAAAGGCTCCAGGGAATCGAGGATGACCGGCGCCCGCGGGCGTCGTCCGGAAAGCAGGAATCGAAAGAGATCAGGCCGCCAGCGCCAGGTCGGCAGGCGCCGCCGTGCCGTCCACAGCGATACCCAACAGACGCAGGATCTCGCGCTTCTCGGCGGCCAGGTCCGACAGGTCGTGGCTCCTGGCGCGGTGCGCCAGATTGAATTCGCGCAGCACACGCGCCGGACGCGGGCTGAACACCACGATGCGGTCGGCCAGGAACAGCGCCTCGTCGACGTCGTGGGTCACCAGCAGCACGGTGGGCTTTTCCTGCGCGATCAGTTGGCGCAGCACGTCCTGCAGCGCCAGGCGCGTCAGCGCGTCGAGCGCGCCGAACGGTTCGTCCATCAGCATGGTCTGCGGCTGCGCGATGAAGGCGCGGGCCAGCGCGGCGCGCTGGCGCATGCCGCCGGACACCTGATGCGGGTAATAGTGCTCGAAGCCGGCCAGGCTGACGCGCGCCAGCCACTGGCGCGCCGCTTCGCGGGCGCGCTTCCTGGGGGTCTTCTGGAACTCCAGCGCCAGCGCCACGTTGTCTTCCAGCGTCAGCCACGGATACAGCGCGTGTTCCTGGAACACCAGCGTGCGGCTGGGATGCGGACCGGCCACGGCCTTGCCGTCGGCCAGCACCTGCCCTTGCGTGGGCTTTTCCAGGCCGGCGGCCAGGTGCAGCAGGGTCGACTTGCCGCAGCCCGACGGGCCCACCAGCGCAACCAGCTCGCCGCTTTTGAATTCGCTGCTGAAGCCATCGACGACCGGCAGGTCGCCAAAGTGCTTGTGGACGTGGTCGAAAGTCAGGTTCATGGAACGGATCGTGGGCGCGCGTGGAGAACGGGCCTAATCTAACAATTCGTTATATGAACACCAACGATAAATATCGAATGTCCTTACGCCTTTTGGTTATATGAAACCGTTCAAGCCATGGCCGCCTCGCGGTTGGCGTGGCGTTGCAGTCCGAAGGCGATCAGGCAGCCGAACAGCACCGCCACCGCGGCGGACAGGAAGATCGCGGGATAACCGAAACCTCCCGAGATATAGCCCGCCACCGGGCCGGTGGCGCCCAGCGCCAGGTCGAGGAAGGCCGAATAGGCACCCAGCGCCGCGCCGCGGCTGCCGGCCGGCACGCGCGCCACCGCCTCGACGCCGATGGCCGGAAACACCAGCGCGAAGCCGCAGCCGGTCAGGGCCGCGCCTACCAGGGCGGCGCCGGGATTGGGCGCCAGCCACAGCAACGCCAGGCCGGCCGCTTCCACCAGGAACGACACCTGCGCCACCTTGAAACCGCCATAGCGCGTGATGGTGCCGGCCAACAGCAGCCGCACGCCGATGAAGGCGCAGCCAAACGCGCTGAGCGCGTGCGCCGCCCCCTCCCACGAGAAGCTGGCGTAGTACAGCGCCACGAAGGCCGCCAGCGTGCCGAAGCCGACCGAGCCCAGCCCCAGCGCCATGCCGTGCGGGAACACCCGCAGCACCACGCTCTTGAAGGCCATGCGATGCCCGCCGACGATGGCCACCGCGGCTCGCGCCAGCGCCAGGCCCAGGCCGGCCAGGCCCAGCAGCAGCACCGCGCCGCCCAGCGCGCCCATGCTCCATTCGGTTTCCAGGTAGACGCCCAGCAGCGCGCCCAGCGCCAGCCCGCCGTAGGTGCAGATACCGTTCCAGGAGATCACCCGCGCCGTGTGCAGCGGGCCGACCCGGGCGATGGCCCAGGTGGCCGAGCCGGTGCCGACCCAGCTTTCGCCAAAACCCAGCGCCAGCCGGCTGACGATGATGGCGCCCAGGCTGAGCCAGGCGCTGCGTTCAAAAGCATAGGCCAGCAGCAGGAACACGCCGCTGGCGGCGCAGGCCGCCATGCCGATGACCACGGTCTGCTTGGGCCCGACCGTGTCGGCCATGCGGCCGGCGTGCGAACGGCTCAGCAGCGTCGCCACGTACTGCACGCTGATGGCCAGCCCCGCCAGTACCGAGCCATAGCCGAGCTTGCCATGCACGTAGCCCGGCAACACCGCCAGCGGCAGGCCGATGGCGAGATAACAGATGAAGGTGAAAAAGGCGATCGCGACGATGCGCGCGGTCAAGGCGAACGTCCCGATGGGCTGGCCATCGGGCGTGGTATGCGGTGTGGGAGACATGTCGAACGGGATGGAACCTGGCGCGACGGGCCAGGGTTTACCCGGATGATAGCCCAGCACGATTGCGGCAGGCTGAAAGCGGTCCAGACCGCCGCATGGGCGCGGGGCCGAGGCCCCGGGGCGTCAGGCTTCGATGCCGCGCGAGGACAGGTAGTCTTCGTAGCCGCCGCGGTAGTCGACGATCTCGCCCGTGGGCAGAATCTCGATCACGCGGGTGGCCAGGCCCGACACGAATTCGCGGTCGTGCGAGACGAACACCAGCGTGCCTTCGTACTTTTCCAGCGCGAACTGCAGCGATTCGATCGATTCCATGTCCAGGTGGTTGGTCGGCTCGTCGAGCAGCATGACGTTGTGGCGACCCAGCATCAGGCGGCCGAAGGTCATGCGGTTCTTTTCGCCGCCGGACAGCACCTTGGGCGCCTTGGGCAGGTCGTCGGCCGAGAACAGCAGGCGGCCCAGCACCGAACGGATCGACTGGTCGTCATCGCCCGGCTGGCGATGCTCGCCCATCCAGTCCAGCAGGTTGATGTCGGTCTGCAGGAATTGATCGGAGACGTCCTGGGCCATGTAGCCCAGGTCGGCGTTGTCCGACCACTTGACCGTGCCCGCGTCCGGCGCCAGGTCGGTGGCCAGCAGGCGCAGCAAGGTGGTCTTGCCGACGCCGTTGGCGCCGATGATGGCGATTTTCTCGCCGGCATCGACCATGGCCGAGAAGTTGCGGATAACTGGCGCGTCGTAGGACTTGGACAGATTTTCGACCGTGACCGCCAGGCGGTGCATGACCTTGCTCTGCTCGAAGCGGATGTACGGGTTCTGGCGTGACGAAGGCTTGACCACCACCTGCTCGGCCTTGATGCGGTCGATCTGCTTCAGGCGCGAGGTGGCCTGGCGCGACTTGGACTTGTTGGCGGCGAAGCGGCGCACGAAGTCCTGCAGTTCGGCCACGCGTTCCTTGGCCTTGGCGTTGTTGGCCACCAGGCGCTCGCGCGCCTGGGTCGAGGCCAGCATGTAGTCGTCGTAGTTGCCCGGGTAGATGCGGATCTCGCCATAGTCCAGGTCGGCCATGTGGGTGCAGACCTGGTTCAGGAAGTGGCGGTCGTGGCTGATGATGATCATCGTGCTCTGGTAGCTGTTGAGCACATTTTCCAGCCAGCGGATGGTGTTGATGTCCAGGTTGTTGGTCGGTTCGTCCAGCAGCAGCACGTCCGGGTTCGAGAACAGCGCCTGCGCCAGCAGCACGCGCAGCTTCCAGCCAGGCGCCACTTCGCGCATCGGCAGGTTGTGCTGGTCGACGGCGATTTCCAGTCCCAGCAGCAGCTCGCCGGCGCGGGCCTCGGCGGTGTAGCCGTCATATTCGGCGAACTTGGCCTCCAGGTCGGCCGCGCGCATGTAGTCGTCTTCCGTGGCTTCCGGATTGGCGTAGATGGCGTCGCGCTCGGACATCGCGGCCCACATCTCGGTGTGGCCCATCATCACCACGTCCAGCACGCGCAGGTCCTCGAAGGCGAACTGGTCCTGGCGCAGCTTGCCCAGGCGCACGCCCGGCTCCAGCGAGACGTTGCCGGCCGACGACTCCAGGTCGCCGCCGATGATCTTCATGAACGTCGACTTGCCGGACCCGTTGGCCCCGATCAGCCCGTAGCGGTTGCCTTCCCCGAACTTGACGCTGACGTTCTCGAAAAGGGGCTTGGGACCGAACTGGATGGTGAGATTGGCGGTGGATATCACAGTGTTTTAGCAGCGGGAAAAAGGATGCGGCGCCAGGATGGCGCGACAACGCCGGCATGCGGCGAAACCTGATAGTGTACCAAGCCCGGATGGCAGACCGCCCGGCGCGGGCCGGGCGGTCGAAAATGCCAGACGGACCGGGACCTCAATGGTGGTGTTCGTCCAGCACCAGGTGGGCCAGGCCCTTCTCGGTGGCGATGCCGACCTTCTGGCCGATCGGCAGCGTTGCCTTGGTGGCCACGTGGCCGTACGGCAGGCCGGTCACCACCGGCACCTTGACCGTCTTGCGCAGCCAGGCCACCACTTCGTGCAGGTCGTAGCCCTTGTCGTGCGGCGCCAGCTTGTAGTCCGAGAAGCGCCCCAGCACGATGGCCTTCTGCCTGCCCAGGATGCCGGCCTGCCAAAGCTGGATCAGCATGCGCTCGATGCGGTAGGGATGCTCGGCCACGTCTTCCAGGAACAGGATGCCGCCGCGCACCTTCGGCATGTAGGGGGTGCCCACCAGCGAGGTCAACATCGCCAGGTTGCCGCCCCACAGGATGCCGCGGCAATCGACCGGGTCGGCATCCTGGGTCTCGAAGCTGAGGATTTCCAGTTCGCCGCGCATCACTTCGCCGAACAGCGCTTCGGTCAGGTCGTCGACCTTCTTGCCGCCGAAGTCGTAGATGGCGGTGGCGCCGGTGTAGCTGACCGCGCCGGTCTGCGCCAGCAGCGCCAGGTTGAACGCGGTGAAGTCGCTCATGCCGACGAAGCGCTTGCCGCTGTCGGCCATGACCTTCCAGTCGATCGCGTGCAGCAGCCGGCCCATGCCGTAGCCGCCGCGCGTCACCATGACGATCGGCAGCTTCTGCTTGGCGGCGCGCGTCAGGCTGGCCAGGCGCTGGGCGTCGGTGCCGGCGAAGCGCTGGTGTTCGGCCAGCGCGGTGCGGTCCAGCGCGGTCTTGAAGCCCTGCGCGGCCAGGCGCTCGCGCGCCAGCTCGACGGTCTGCGGGTCGCGCACCGCCGACGACGGCGAGATCAGGTAGATGCCGCGCGCGTCCGGGAAGCTGTGGACGTGGCCCGGCTCGTGGTCGTGGCTGTGGTCGTGGCCGCAGGCCTCGACGCATTCGTGGTCGTGATCGTGGCTGGCGTGGTCATGCGCCGCGGCGGCGGCCGCCTTGGCGGCGCGCGCCTTGGCGCCTCGGGGGTTGCTCATGCGATGGATTCCTTGGCGCGGCGTTCGCGGAAGAACCGGCGCAGCAGCTCGCCGCAGGGTTCCGCCAGCACGCCGCCGGTAACTGAAGTGTGATGATTGAGTTTGGGCACCGAGCCCACGTCCAACACGCTGCCGCAGGCGCCGGTCTTGGGGTCGTAGGCGCCGAACACGACCCGCGCCAGGCGCGCGTGCAGCATGGCGCCGATGCACATGACGCAGGGCTCCAGCGTGACGTACACGGTGATGCCCGGCAGGCGGTAGTTCTCCAGCGCCCGCGCGGCGCCGCGCAACGCGACGATCTCGGCGTGGGCGGTGGGGTCGTGGTCGATGATGGTGCGGTTGTAGCCGCGCCCCAGGATGTCGCCCTGGGCCGAGACCACCAGGGCGCCCACCGGCACCTCGCCGATGGCATAGGCCGCCTGCGCCTGTTCCAGCGCCAGCGCCATGAAATCGGCATCCTGCGCGGTCCAGGGCGGCACCGCCGCCATGGCGAGCGGCTCAACCACGGTACACCCGCGACTTGAGCGCGATGCGGCCGGCCAGGCTGGTCACGGCCTCTTCCAGCCATTGGTAGAGTTCGGCGTTCTCGTCGTAGCGCGCCTGGTTCAGGTTCGACACCCGGCCCTCCTCGATGAAGCCCCAGGCGCGGCTGCGCTTGTCGCGGTGCTTCGGATCCCAGACGCCGAAGGCGTAGCCGCCGGCGCGCCGGATCAGCGAGAAACACGGGATGTCGGTGTAGCCGTCGCCGACGAACACCATCTGGTCGAACGGCACCCGCAGGCGGTCCTCGGGCACCTTGCGGTTGACCTCGAACGGCTTGTTGCGGAAATCGCGGCCGATGATGCCCTTCTGGATGTGGAACAGGTAGCGCGTCTTGTCGGTGAAGCTGACGATGCGGCGCGGAAACTCGATGCCGCCGTCGGCGCCGTAGGTGAATTCGGAGGCCCAGATCTCGGTGAATTCATGGGCAATGGGCGTGGAGCGCACCACGTCGCCGATGCCGCTGGAGATCAGGTAGAACTCCAGTTGCACCTGCGGCTGCGCCGCCCGTACCGCAGCGCGCAGGCGCTGGAACAAGGTCGCCACGCCGGCGTGCAGTTCGAGCCGCGCACCCCAGTCGCGCAAGCGCTGCTGCGTGATCAGGCCATGCCTGCCCTCGCGCGAGAGCTGGATCATCTGGTAGAGGTAGGCGGGAACCGGATCCCAGTCCTGGGTGGACAGCAGCGGGTCGACCTGGTCTTTCCAGAACGACGCCGTGTCCACCCCGATGCTGTCCAGGAAACCGGACGTGCTGTCCGAGGCCAGCGTGTCGTCAAAGTCGAAAATCAGGGCGATGACATCGGACATGGCTATGCGTGATGCGTGAGTAGAGGCGGCAGCCTGAAGGGAACAGCCGCCATTTTGCCTGATTGTGGCGGCGGCCGGGCCCGGGCCGCGGGGCAAAGGGCGCAGCCGCCCTCCCCTTTGGCTCGCTGCCCGCCGTTACTGCCGCATCGGCGCAGGCGGCGGCGCCATGCCTGGCGCGGGCGGAGGCGGCGCCATGCCAGGTGCGGGCGGCGGCACCGTGCCCGGCGCGGGCGGAGGCGGCGCCATGCCCGGCGCGGGCGGCGGCACCGTGCCGGCGGTGCCAGCAGGCACCTGGATCACGGTTTCACGCAGCACCCCACCGCCCTGGACGCTGCCGCGCACCTGGGTCGGCGAAGTCATCTGCGTGATGCAATCCTGGCGCGACGCGGCCGGCAGGCGGTTGCAACGGTTGAGCATGTTCTGCTGGTGCTGTTCGGCGGTGCCATCGCTCAGATGCTGGCGGTTGGCTTCCTGGCGGGCCGCCCCTGCCTCGCGCATGCAAGCGGTGCGCTCCTGGCCGGTGCTGCCGTTCTTGCAAGCCGCCACATCCTGTTCGTATTGCGCCTGGATGCCGGCGCGGCCGATCGGGTCGGCGGCCTGGGCCGCGCCCGCGGCCAGCAGCAGGCCCGCCGCGCAGAGGGATGCGGCAAGGCGTTTGGGGTGCATGGGACGTACATTCATGGCCAGCTCCTTGGAGAAAGAGGATTGAACCTGGGCGGCTCGGCCAGTTGAGCCTGGCGCCGCCTGCTTGATACAACTATCCCACGATGACACGACGGGGACATGTCGAGCAACGTGCAATCGTAAGCCGACGTTTCCGATGCTGCGACGCAATAGCCATTGCGCCAACGCAACTCGTCCCCGAATTTCCATCGATCTGTCCCCGCCTAACGCGCGTCCAGATCGGCATCCGCCTTGGTCAACCGGTTACGGTACACCGCCGCGCGCATCAGCAGCATCGCCGTCACCGGCGACGACACGATCAGCAACAGCGTGATGATCACTTCGTGAAACACCGGCCGCGCCGACAGCGCCGAGAACACCAGGATCGAGGCGGTCAGCACGCACGCGCAGCCCAGGGTGTTGCCCAGCGTCGGCGCATGGATACGGGCGTAGAAGCTGCGAAAACGCAGCAGCCCGGCCGAGCCGGTCAGAGCCAGCAGGCCGCCCAGCACCAGCAGGATGCTGGCCGGAATCCCCGCCCACAACGGGATGTCGGTATCGATCATGGTTCGATCACCTCGCCGCGCAGCAGGAAGCGGGCCATGGCGGTGGACCCGACGAAGCCGAACAGCGCGATCAGCAGCGCGATGTCGAAATACACCGACGTGCCCGAGCGGATGCCGAACACCAGCATCATCAGCATGCCATTGATGTAGAGCGTGTCCAGCGCCAGCACGCGGTCCTGCGCGGTGGGGCCGCGCAACAGGCGGACGGTGGCGAACACCATGCCCAGCGCGAAACACACCAGGGCAAAGGAGGCCGCCCAATACAGTATGGCGTTCATTCGAATATCTCCATCAGGGGACGCTCGTAGCGGTCTTGCACCAGGCGCACCCAGTACTCCTCGTTCTGCAGGTCGAGCACGTGCAGCTTGAGGCGGTGGTCATCGCTCAGTTCGACCCAGACCGTCCCGGGCGTGTAGGTGACGATGCAGGCCAGCATGGCCAGCCCGTGCGGATCGCGCATGGTGAGCGGGATGCGGATGAACCCGGGCGAGAAATCATTGGGCCGCGGGTTCAGGATCAACCTGGCGACCGCGATATTGGACTTGATGATGTCCAGGGTGACGTGCAGGAACAGCGGAATCGCCTTCCACAGCCGCCGTGGCCGTGCCCGCAACGGACGCAGGCGCGAAGCGGCCCAGGTGAACCAAAGCGCCAGCGCCACGCCCAGCGCGACCTGGCCGGCCGACAGGCTTTGGTTCAGCACCAGCCACAGCAGGAACAGGAACACCGGCAGGAACAGAAAATAAAAGCGGCGCATCAGCTTCCTCCTTGGGCGGCGCGCACCGTCTGCGCCGACATGACGGCGTCGATATAGCTCTTGGGCTGGTCGAGCGAACGGGCCGCCTCGTCCAGGTAGGCCGATACCGGCCCCGCCCCGGCGGCCAGGCCCACGCACAGCAGCACCAGGACCGCGACCGGTCCGGCTTCGATCACCCGCAGGCGCGGCGTGCTGCGCTCGTCGCTGGCCCAGAAAACGCGGATGCCGGTACGCCCCAGGCCGATCAGCCCGGCCAGGCCCGACACCAGCACCGCCGCCACCAGCACCCAGGCGTCCATCGGCGGCGCCGATTCCGTCGCCGCCGATACGGCGGCCGACAGCAGCGAGAACTTGGCGACAAATCCGGACAACGGCGGCAGCCCGGTCACCAGCAGCGCGCAACTGATGAACGCGAGCCCGAGGAACGCCATGGCCGCCGGAATCGCCACCCCGACGACGTCATCGGAACGATTCACCGAGGCCGGGTCATCCAGGTCGAAGGCGTCCAGCGTGACCGCCAGCACATTGGCGCCGAAGCTGCGCGTGCGCTCGATCAATTCGGCCAGCAGGAAGAACGCGCCGGTGGTCAGCACCGAACTGATCAGGTAGAACAGCGCCGGGCCGGTCAGCGTCACGCCGGGCATGCCGAGCGCCGTCAGCAAGGTGCCGGCCGAGACGATGACACAATAGCCCACCATCTTCTCCAACTGCTGCGTGGCCAGCAGCCCGAGCGCGCCGAACAGCAGCGTGGCCAGCCCGGCCGCGAACATCCAGTCGAGGCTGAAGGCGGCCGGCGCGCCGCTCGGCAGCAGCAGCGAGCCGATGCGCAGCAAGGCATAGATGCCGACCTTGGTCATGATCGAGAACATGGCCGCGATCGGCGCTCCGGCCGAACCATAGCCCTTGACCAGCCAGAAATTCAGCGGCCAGGCCCCCGCCTTCACCAGGAAGGCCACGCCCAGGATGGCCGCGCCGGCCTCGAACAGCATGCGGTCCGAGCCGGTCAGGTTGCCGGCGCGCAGTGCCAGGTCGGCCATGTTGAGCGTGCCGCTCACGCCATAGATCAGCGCGATGCTGATCAGCAGCAGGAACGAGGCCACCAGGTTGACCGCGATGTACTGCAGCCCCGCGCTCACCCGCGCCACCCCCGAGCCGTGCAGCAGCAGGCCATAGGAAGCGGCCAACAACACCTCGAAGAACACGAAGAGATTGAACAGGTCGCCGGTCAGGAAGGCGCCGTTCAGGCCCATCAGCAGGAACTGGAACAGCGAATGGAAATGCACGCCGGCACGGTCCCAGCGCGCCAGCGCGTAGGTCAGGGTGGACAGGCCCAGCACCGCCGTCAGGGTCAGCATGACCGCCGCCAGGCGGTCCACCACCAGCACGATGCCGAACGGCGCGGACCAGTCGCCTACCAGGTAGACGCCGACCCCCTCGGGCCAGACGCCCGGCACCGCGCCGCCGGCGACTGCCAGCAGGGCAATCGCGGCGGCCAATTGGGCCAGCGTCGACACCATGGCGATGGCGCCGCGCGCATAGCGGCTGGTGTCGGACAGCAACAGCATCGCGGCGCCGGCCAGCAGCGGCGTGATGATGGGCAATACGGGAAGATGTTGCAGCCAGAAACTCAAGATTGGGACTCCCGTCCATCGACGTGGTCAGTGCCCGTCAAACCGCGCGACGCCAGCAGCACCACCAGGAACAGCGCGGTGGTGGCAAAACCGATCACGATGGCCGTCAGCACCAGGGCCTGGGGCAGCGGATCGGCATACCAGGAAGGATCGTGGGCCTGGGCCGGGTCCACCACCGGCGGACGGCCCGAAGTCAGGCGGCCCATCCCGAAGATGAACAGGTTGACCGCATACGAGACCAGCGACAGGCCCATGATGAACTGGAAGGTGCGCGGCCGCAGCAGCAGCCAGACCCCCGAGCCCGCCAGGACGCCGATCGCCACGGCGTAGATCATTTCCATCAGGCTTCCCCTGTTTGTGCGGCGGCCGCCTGGCTGTCGGCGACTGCCTTGCGTTGCGCGCGCAGCGATTGGTGAGCCAGCGCCACCAGCACCAGCACGGTGGCCCCGACCACCAGCATGTAGACCCCCAGGTCGAACAGCAGCACGCTGGACAGGTGCACGTGGCCCACCAGCGGCAAGGCAATGTCCCAGGCCAGCGCGGCCAGGAACGGCTTGTAGGCCAGCCACGCGGCCAGGGCGGCGGAGCCCGCGAACAGCAGGCCGATGCCGATCCAGTTCTGCGGGTTCAGGCGGCTGCGCGATTCGACCCAATAGACCCCGCCCACCATGTATTGCAGGATCACCGCGGTGGCGAACACCAGGCCGCCGACGAAACCGCCGCCGGGCTGGTTGTGGCCACGCAGCAGGAAATACACCGATATCAGGGCTGCCGTCGGCAGCAGCAGGCGCACCAGCACCGTGGGCACCATCATGGAACCGCTGGGCACCACCGCCTTGATGTCGGGCGCGGGCGGCACCGGCCCGTCCTGGTCGATCTGCTGGCGCGGCAGGTCGGCGCTCTCGGGCGCCGGCCGGAAGCGGCGCAGCAGCGCGTACACCGTCAGCGCCACGATGCCCAGCACCGTGATTTCGCCGAAGGTGTCGAACCCCCGGAAGTCCACCAGGATCACGTTGACCACGTTGGTGCCGCCGCCGTCGGGCAGCGCGCGGTCGACGAAGTACGAGGAAATCGTGTCGGTCTGCGGCCGCACCAGCACCGCGTATGCCAGCGCCGCCATGCCGGTGCCGGCGGCGGTCGCCAGCAGCAGGTCGCGCAGGCGGCGGCCGCGGGCCCGCAGCGTCGCGCCCAGGCCTTCGTCCTCGTCCTGCGCGATGCGGCGCGGCAGCCAGCGCAGGCCAAGCAGCAGCAGCACCACGGTCACCACCTCGACCGACAACTGCGTCAGAGCCAGGTCGGGCGCGGAGAACCAGACGAACGTCAGACAGGTCACCAGCCCCGCGCCGCCGGCCAGCGCCAGCGAGGCCAGGCGGTGGTATTTGGCCTGGTAGGCGGCCGCCACGGCGCAGACGCAGCCCACCAGCCACAGCAGGGCGAACGCCGGGTCCACCGCGCTGGCGCGGCCGGTGCCGTCCAGCCAGCCGCCGGCGCGCAGCGGCAGCCAGGCCACGAACAGCGTACCCACCACGATCAGCGCCATCTGCACCTGCAGGCGCGAGGAGGACAGCCAGCGCAACAGCCAGGCGGCAGCGACGCTGGAGCCATCGAGCAGCGCCTCGAACGAACGGCGGCCGTCCAGGCGGTAGATGAACGGCACCCGGCCCGGGTTGGCGCGCTGATGCGCGCGCAACGCCAGGTACAGGATCACGCCCGCGGTCATGGCCACGAAGCTCATCACCAGCGGCAGGTTGACCCCGTGCCACACCGCCAGGCTGTAATGGGGCATGTCGGCGCCCAGGATGCTCTGCGCCGCCGTCGCCAGGAACGGGCCCAGGGTCACGCCCGGCAGTATCCCCACCACCAGGCACATCAGCACCAGCAGGCCGCTGGGCACCAACATCCAGCCGGGCGGCTCGTGCGGCGCGCGCGGCAGATCGGTGGCCAGCGGCCCGAAGAACACCTGCAGGATGAAGCGCAGCGAATAGGCCACGCTGAAGGCGCCCGCTACGGTGGCCGCCAGCGGCAGGCCCACTTTCGTGATCATGTCGCCGCTGACGAAGGTGGTCTCGGCGAAGAACATTTCCTTGGAAATGAAGCCGTTGAGCAGCGGCACCCCGGCCATCGAGGCCGCCGCCACCATGGCCAGCGTGGCCGTGATCGGCATGGCCTTGTACAGGCCCGACAGGCGGCCAAGGTCGCGCGTGCCGGTTTCGTGGTCGACGATGCCGGCCGCCATGAACAGCGAGGCTTTGAAGGTGGCATGGTTGACCATGTGGAACACCGCCGCCACCAGCGCCAGCGAGCTGTTCAGCCCCAGCAGCAGCGTGATCAGGCCCAGGTGGCTGATGGTGGAATACGCCAGTACGCCTTTCATGTCCTGCTGGAAAATGGCGGCATAACCGCCCAACACCAGCGTGATGAGCCCGGCCCCGCCGATGATCCAGAACCATTCATCGGTGCCGGCCAGCACCGGCCAGAAGCGCGCCAGCAGGAACACGCCCGCCTTCACCATGGTGGCCGAGTGCAGATAGGCCGACACCGGCGTGGGCGCGGCCATGGCGTTGGGCAGCCAGAAATGGAACGGAAATTGCGCGCTCTTGGTCAGCGCGCCCAGCGCCACCAGCAGCAGCACCGCCGGATACCAGGGGTCGGCACGGACCAGGTCGCCGGCGGCCAGCACCCGGTCCATGTCGTAGCTGCCAACGATGTGACCCAGGATCAGCACTCCGGCCAGCAGGCACAGGCCGCCGGCGCCGGTCACGGTCAGCGCCATGCGCGCGCCGCGGCGCGCATCCAGGCGGTGGTGCCAGTAGGCGATCAGCATGAACGAAGCCAGGCTGGTCATTTCCCAGAACATCACCAACTGGATCAGGTTGCCCGAAAGCACCACGCCGAGCATGGCGGCCATGAAGGCCTGGAAAAACGAGAAAAAGCGCGGCACCGGGTCTTCCGGCGACATGTAGTAGCGCGCGTACAGCACCACCAGCCCGCCCATGCCCGCGACGATCAGGGCGAACAGCCAGGCATAGCCATCCATGCGCAGCGTGAATTGCAGTCCGAGCGCGGGCGCCCAGGGCATGTCCGCGCGGACTACGCCGCCGTTCGCGACCTCGGGGTACAGGCTCGCCACCAGCACCACGCAGACCAGGGCGATGATGCCCGCCAACCAGGCCTCGGCATTGCGGGCGTTGGACGGCAGCAGCGCGGCGCACAGGCTGCCGGCAAACGGCAGAGCGAGGATCAGTATCAGCGACATGGCGTTCCGAGAATGTCCGGGCCCCTCCCGCCAGCGCAGCAGCGAGAGACGAAACGAACCGGGGATTGAAAAACGGACGGAACCCTGGTCCGGCGCGTCGCTGCACTACACGTTGCCCCGCGGGGACATCGACCAACGCCCCATTGAACGGCGCAGACAGAAACAAGCGCAATAACTTTCTTGCAGGACCGGCCAGGAATCTCATCCGAAAAATATCAGATTCTTGTAAGTTATGCAGAGATTTATGCATGTACCGAGGGGATGGCAGCATGTTCGCTGCGCAATCGTTACGCAGGCGAGATCCCGGGACTTCGATTCAAGTTATTGTCAGCATACGTTTTTTTGCAACAACGTCGCCGATCAAGGTGCTTTCTCCCACCTGGAAATATCCCCGCGCCAGCCAGGGGGAATCCCGATTGACCCACGATCTGTAACTGTGTGGAATGGCGCCCAAGAAGCGTCGGCCTGGCCAGTACCCGAGCCGGGCGCGCTTCCCCCGACGCCGGCCAACGAAGCCGGCCGGCTCGGAATCAATAATATGGAGAAGACTCTTGACCGTGCTGTCCCAAGCCAAGGCCATTCTGGCCACCGCCCTCGCCGGCCTTTGCCTCAGCGGTACCGCGCATGCCGCCGACGCCTACCCCAACAAGCCCATCCGCCTGATCGTGCCGTTCGCGGCCGGGGGCACCACCGACATCGTCGCGCGCATCATGGCCGAAGGCCTGGGCCGCGAACTCGGCCAGCCGGTGGTGGTGGAAAACCGCGGCGGTGGCGGCGGTTCGATCGGCGCCGATGCGCTGGTGCGCTCCACCCCGGACGGCTACACCCTGGGCGTGGCCACGGTCAGCACCATGGCCACCAACCCGGCCACCAACCCCAAGAACCCCTACAACCCGCTCAAGGACTTCGCCCCCATCACCAATATGGTGAACGTGCCCAACGTGCTGACGGTGAATCCGGCGGTGCCGGCCAAGTCGCTGGCCGAATTCATCGCCCTGCTCAAGGCCAACCCCGGCAAGTACAGCTACGCCTCGTCGGGCGCCGGCGGCATCGGCCACCTGGACGGCGAACTGTTCAAGTCGCTGACCAAGACGGATATGGTGCACGTGCCCTACCGCGGATCGGGCCCGGCGCTCAACGATGTGATCGCCGGCCAGGTCAACGCCCAATTCGACAATCTGCCCTCGTCCATGCCGCACATCCAGGCCGGCAAACTGCGCGCCATGGCCGTGGCCGCGCCCAAGCGCCTGCCCGCCCTGCCCGACGTGCCGACCTTCGCCGAAGGCGGCCTGCCGGAGATGGACAACATGGCCTGGTACGGCCTGGTGGCCCCCGCCGGCACGCCGCAGGCGGTGATCGACCGCATCCACGACGCCGCGGTCAAGGCGCTGAAGGACCCGAAAATCGCCCAGCGCCTGGCCGACGGCGGTTCGCTGATCGATGGCAATACGCCGGCCGAGTATGCCGCGCAGATCAAGCGCGAACTGGAGCTGCGCCAGCGCATCGCCAAGGAACGCAATATCCAGTCGACCAACTGAGGCTCGCGCGTCCCCCCGGCCGAGGGTCGTCGTTGCCGGCCGCCGCCGGCCCGGGGCGCGAAACTCGGACCATTCAATACCTGCCCCGGCGCCGCGCGGGCCGCCGGGGTCACGCCCGCTCTGATACCATCTCGCCTGTGCGAACCCGTTTTTCTCCCCCCGCCGACGCCGCCTGCGTCCTCTGCGCCCTGCGCTCGACCCTGTTGAGCTCGCAGGAAGTCGCCGCGCGCCGCGCCTACGCGCGCTCCAAGCCCGGCTAAGCGCCCGCCCTTCCTTCCCCGTCTTTCGTCCCTACCGGCCCGGCGCCGGCCGCCAGCACGTCCGTACGTCCCACCGACGTCGAACGATCTGGCGCCACGCCGGCCGGCACAACCGCCTCGCCCCATGGCAAGGCGGCTTTCGCCCCACTTTCGTCCGCGCGCCGGCCCTGCCCAGCGGGCGTTGCCACGCCTTGATTGCCACTGAACGCCATGCAACTCACCAAGAAATTCGTCAAAGCCAAGAACCCCTGCGCGGGTGGCTACAAATGGTTCCTGCGCGACCACAACGGCCAGGGGGACTACCAGGCCGTCCTCGATGCCCTGGTGGCCGACGGACGCGTGGGTGACGCCTGCTGGCTGCTGGACCAGTTCGGCCCGACCGACGCCGTGCTGAAGCTGGATACGCTGGACGCGCAGGCCATCGTCTTTGCCGGCACGCTGGAGGTGCGCATGGGCATCAACGTCGACAGCGTGGTGCGCGCCGGGCGCAGCATCGTCACCGGCGGCGGCATCCGCGCCGGCGAGTCGATCGTGGCCGGCGAGAACATCACCGCCGGCGCCAACATCGCCAGCGCCGGCGACTTGCGCGCGGGCGGCGACGTTACCGCCGAATGGGGCATCGAAGTCGCCGCCGCCTTCGACTGCCGCGGCAACCTGCGCGCCAAGTGGGACATCTGTGCCGGGCAGGACCTGGCCGTGACCGGACACCTGCGGGCCGGGCAGGACGTGCAAGTGCAAGGCAACCTCAAATGCGGCCAGGGCATCAAGGCCGGCGGCGGCGTGCAGGCCGCCAAGGACATCGATGCCGCGTGCGGCATCCAGGCGGGCGCCACCATCGCCTGCGGCGGCCACCTGGCCGCGGGCTGGGGCCTGATCGCCGGCGAGGACATCCGCGCCGACGGTTCGATCCGCGCCGGCGAAGGCGTGCAGGCCGACGGCCGCATCGAAGCGGGCGACGGCCATGGCGTCTATGCCGGCCTGAACGTGCGCCTGGACGCCTGGGCGGTCTGCGCC